>CACEPH010000045.1 GCA_902561465.1 uncultured Pelagibacteraceae bacterium | reverse complement strand
TTTTGATGTTACTCCTGCAAAATATGTAACAGGATTAATCACAGAGAAAGGTATTTGCGAAGCTTCGAAGGAAGGATTAAAAAAATTATTTAAATGAGTAATATTTCAGCTTACATAATTTTAATTATTGCTGTTGCTTTAGGTACAGCAGCAAATGGTTTTGCAAAGAGTGCACAAGGATTTACTGTATTGATACCAAGTATTGTTACAGCAATTACAATTGTCTTATGCATGTTTACGTTATCGCTTGTAATGAAAGTTATCCCTGTTGGTATTACTTATGCTTCATTTGCAGGCTTGTGCATTGTTGCAACCGTGTTAGTTGGTATTGTTAAATTTAACCAAATACCAAATTTATATACAGTTATAGGATTAGCTTTAATTATTGCAGGAGTATTAATGGTTAATCTAATTGGAAAAACCAATACTTAAAATGAGCACTATTTCTTTATCATTAGATGAAATTTATAATTTAGCTAAAAAAACATTACTTTCTAATGGTTGTGATGAAGAAAATGCAAATATTTTATCAGATACCATAATGCGTGCAGAAAGAGATGGTTCGCATTCACACGGTTTATTTAGATTACCAGCTTATGTGGCTGCTTTAAAAAGTAAAAAAGTTAATGGTAAAGCGAGACCTGAAGTAAAAAAAATATCACCAAGTGTTATTAAAGTTTTGGGTAATAATGCTTTTGCGCCAATGGTATTAAAAGTCGGTCTACCTGCATTAATTAAATTAGCAAAAGAAACTGGAGTTGCAGTTTTAGCTATTACAAATTCACATCATATGGCTGCCATGTGGCCTGAGACAGAAGCTATTGCGGAATCTGGATTAGTTGGTTTTGCATGTACATCTTATATGCCAATGGTAGCACCAGCAGGAGCTAAAAAAGCATTGTTTGGAACTAATCCAATTTCATTTGCATGGCCACGTCCAGGAAAAACTCCACTTGTTTATGATATGGCAACAGCAGCTATGGCTATGGGAGATGTTATGGTAGCAGCAAGAGATGGACATAAAGTACCGTTGGGAACAGGTTTAAATAAAGATGGAAAGGAAACAACTGATCCAAAAGAAATTATAAAAGGCAGCGGAGGTGTTTTACTTCCTTTTGGTGGATATAAAGGTTCAGCGATTGCTATGATGGTTGAATTACTTGCTGGAGCATTAGTAGGAGATAACTTTAGTTATGAAACTGCTGCAAAGGATAATAAAGACGGTGGACCTCCAAGTGGTGGGGAATTCATTTTAGCAATTTCTCCAGAAAAAATAGCTGGTTCCGGTTGGGAAAAACATTCTGAAGAATTTTTTACAAAAATGAAATCTATGGATGGAATCCGTTTACCAGGCGAGAGAAGACATAAAAATCGCTCAGACAAAGGGCCAAGAAAAATAAATAAAGAATTAATTGAAAAAATTAAAAAACTATCTTAGAGACGCGGCTATATTACCACCATCAACAGTTAATACTGCTCCAGTAGTTTTTTTTTAGAAGTAGCTAAATGAAAAAAAGCTTTAGCAACATCCTCTGCTTTAACTTCATTTAATAATAAATTTCCTTTCATATAAGTATCAGTGGATACAGCTCTTGCTTTAGCTCTAGTCTTAATCATTTTATCTGTCATTAAACCACTTCTTATTCTATCTGCGTTAACCCCATTTGATCTGATTCCATAGGATCCATAATCAACAGCATACTGCTTGCACAAACTCAGTAAGGCTGATTTAGGTAATCCATAAGGACCAAAGTTTTTTCCAGGGTTTACAGATTGTTTTGAAATATTAAAAAGAAGACAACCATTAGTATTTTGTTTTTTCATGATTTTAACTGCTTCAGAAGCGCAGTTTTGATGTGAAAAGAAATTAATTTCAAAACTTTTTCTTAATATTTCATCACTTACTTCACCTATTGAACCTCCTGGTGCTGTTCCTGCATTTGAAACCAAAATGTCAATTCCGCCAAACTTTTCACAGATTTTTTTAAAAGCATTCTTCACACTTTTTTTATTTGTTACATCGCAGTGTATACAAAGATCTTTAATTTTGGACTGTACTTCCATTAAACGTTTTAAATTATTATCAAGCA
>CACEPH010000044.1 GCA_902561465.1 uncultured Pelagibacteraceae bacterium | reverse complement strand
TCATTTATTAGATAGCTCGGGAAATATAATTATGTCCAATGTTGTTGATGCTTCCTTAAATTTTGTACCACCTCCTGATGAGGCATTTGTTAGATCTTTAAATGGAAAACCAATAAGAATTACAGATGCTCGTACAAACAGAACTTCAGCTTTAGTAAAATTAACAAATTTTATTGATACTTATCTTTATATCGTAAAGTTTATGGATCCAAAATTAATAAATTATCTTAATCAAACAGGAGAAGCAGTAAGTTTTTATTATAGTGTTCAAGAAAGTAAAACTGGGATTAAAATTACTTTTGCAGTTATATATTTATTAATTGTGTCTTTATTACTTTTTCTTTCTATTATTATTTCAATTAATTTTGCTACGAGATTAACTTTGCCAATAGTTAATCTAATTGGAGCATCTGAAAAAATAAGTTCAGGTGATTTGGATAGTAAAGTTCCATTAATAGAGACAAATAAAGAATTTCAAAAATTAAATGAAAATTTTAATTCAATGATCGATAAATTAAAAAAAACACAAGAAAAACTTTTAGCTACAGAAAGGCATGCTGCTTGGGAAAGTGTTGCAAGGAAGTTAGCTCACGAGATAAAAAATCCATTAACACCAATACAATTATCTATTGATAGAATTAGAGAAAAATACTTAAACAAAATTGAAGATAAAGATAATCGTTTTTCTAATTATTTAGATACTATAACTAAACAAATCAAAGACATTGAGCATTTGGTTACAGAATTTTCAGATTTTGCTAGAATGCCAAAACCAATTTTTAAAAAAATTGATTTAATTCCTCTTATATCAAGGTCGTTAAGTTTACATGAATTTTCTGATCAAGATATAAAATTTATTTTTTCTAATGAAAAATCTAAATTAGTTATAAAAGGTGATGATGAACAATTAAATAGAGTTTTTATTAATTTAATAAAAAATTCTATTGAGTCGATTAATGAAAAGAAAAGTAAAAATGTTGGTTTTAAAGGTAAAATTAACGTAGATATTAAAGTAGATAGTGACTATATACCTAACTATTATTGATAATGGAATGGGTTTTGACAAAGTCAACAAGGTGAAAATGACAACACCTTATTTTACTACTAAGAAAAAAGGTACTGGCTTAGGCCTATCAATAGTTACTAAGATAATAAGTGATCACAATAGCACTATATTATTTAATTCTATTAAAGATGGAGCGAAAGTAGAAATTACATTACCAAGGTATTATGACTAAAGAAATTTTAGTTATTGATGATAACTCAGACATAAGATTGCTGATCTCAGAAATTTTAAGAGACAAAGGATTTATTGTTAGAGAAGCCGCCAATTTTGATCAGGCTTTAAATGAAATTAATAAAAAATTACCTGATGTATCAATAATTGATGTCAAATTAGACAAGGGTGATAATGACGGTATTGAATTGCTAGAACATATAAAAAAAATTGACGATGATGTTCCAGTAATAATGATATCTGGTCATGCAAATGTTCAGATGGCAGTTGATTCTCTTAAATTGGGTGCTTTTGAATTTATACAAAAGCCTTTTTCACCAGAAAGACTTCTTAATTTTCTCAATAGAGCAGTAGAGAATGTTGAACTTAAAAAAGAAAAACGTGCCTTAGAAAACAAACTATTTCACTCTTATGATATTATAGGTAAAAGCCAATCTATAGAAAAAATAAAAAATTTAATAATTAAACTTGGTAATACCGAAAGTAGAATATTTATTTCTGGACCTGCTGGATCAGGAAAAGAGTTGGTAGCAAGACAAATTCATAAAAATTCTTCAAGAGCGAAAAAACCTTTCGTTGTAGTAAATGGAGCCTTGCTGGACCCACAAAAATAACAACCCTCCCATCCATTGAGAACTTGACCTCCATAATATCAGCGCTTCATCGACATTATTAATGTCATAAATAATTGAAAATCCTGTTGTGGTAAATCCAGATATTGATTCAAAATAAGCATTTAAAAAACTTATATTATAAATGCTAGAATAATAAGGAATGCTAATTAAAAGTGGTATAAAAAGAAAACTTAACAAAATAAAAATAATTTGATCAGTCAAGGAAATATCTTTGTTAAAATTTCTACCTAAAAAATAAAAAAAAGTTCCTAAAATTAATGAGATTATGAATGTAATTAGATATGAATTTAAGCCT
>CACEPH010000043.1 GCA_902561465.1 uncultured Pelagibacteraceae bacterium | reverse complement strand
GACTCGGAGAACTTTTAGACCCTATAGCTGACAAAATTATTGTGGCTAGTGCTCTAGTCCTTTTAATAATGGATCAGACAATAATAGATCATGAAGTTATAGCTGCAATAATTATTTTAATAAGAGAGATATTAATATCAGGACTAAGAGAATACTTAGCAAAATTCCAAGTAAGTATGCCTGTTACTAGCTTAGCAAAATATAAAACATTTATTCAAATGTTTGCCATTGCCATATTATTGACAGGCGAAAGTGGAAACAATCTTATTAATTTTAAAAACTATGATTTGCACTCTTTAGGAATTATTTTACTATGGATAGCTGCAATACTTACGCTTTATACAGGGTATGATTACGTAAAAAAAGGAATAGGCCACGCAACTGATTAGATAATCTTAGGCTGCAGTCTTTTTTCTTACTAAGGCTTGATAACTTTCAGATAGATCTTTGATTAAATTACAAACTGTAAATTTATATTTATCAATTTGTGAAACAGGAGTTACTTCCGCAGCAGTTCCCGTTAAAAAGCACCCGACAAAATTACCCATTTCTTCTGGTTTAATTTTTCTTTCAAAAACTTTTATACCTTTAGATTTTGCAATATCGATAATACATCTTCTTGTAATGCCATTTAAAAAAGAATCTGCTACAGGAGTGTGTAGTGCTCCAGATTTATCTTTAAAAAAAACATTTGCTCCTGTCGCTTCAGCAATATTCCCTTGGTAATCAAACATTAATGAATCTGTAAACCCTTCTCTTTCTGCCTCATGTTTGGAAAGTGTACAAATCATATATAGACCTGAAGCTTTAGTGTCCCACGGTATTGTGTCTGGAGCCGGTCTTTTCCATTTTGATATATTTAATTTAATTCCTTTGTTGATATCGTAATAAGGTCCCCACTCCCATGCAGCAATTGCCACATTTATTTTGGTTTGTTGAGCAGAGATTGCCATCATTTCACTGCCTCTCCATACTACTGGTCTTACATAACCATTTTTTATTTTTTGAATTGCAACAATATCTTTTGTGGCTTTATTTAATAATTCTTGATTATATGGAATTTTAAAACCCATTCTAGAAGCTGAGTAATATAATCTTTCAGTATGTTCTTCGAGTTTAAATATTTCGCCATCATAAACTCTTTCACCTTCAAAAACGCAACTAGCATAATGCAATCCATGACTTAAAACATGTATTTTTACATCAGACCAGCTTACCGGTTCTCCGTTAAACCAGATCTTTCCCGATCTTTTATCATAAGGTATGGATTCCATAAAAAATTTACTAATCTTAATTGATTTATTTGTTTCAAAAAAGTATCTATCTTAGATAGATATGTCAATATAGCTGACCAAAAACTAATTATGAGAGACTTATTATATTTAAAAGATGATCAGATTAAGGATTTTATAGAACAAATATTTTATGCCTACAGAGAAACCTATTCGGACCCAAAGAAAATTCTAAAAAAATACTCATTTGGAACAGCACATCATCGAGCCATTCATTTAATTGAAAGACACGAAGGTCTTACAGTTTCGGACTTATTAAATAAATTAAAAATTACAAAACAAAGTTTAAACAGAGTTCTAAGAGATTTGGTAAATAATAAAGCTATTGTATTAAAAAAAGGAGAAATAGATTCCAGACATAGACAAATTTTTTTAAATGAGAGAGGAAAAAAACTTTTTGAAGAAATATTTTTAGAACAAAAAAAAAGAATTTATAATGCTTTTAAAAATTCTGATTCTGATTCGGTAATAAAATTTAAAAAATGTTTTAAGCAAAATTATTAATGAGTAAAAATTCTTTTCATATACTAGTAGTTGATGATGACAATAGAATAAGAGAATTGGTAAAACAGTATCTTGAAGAAAATAATTTTTTAGTATCTACAGCTATAGATGCTTTTGACGCAAAAAAAAAATTGGATATTATAAAATTTGATATACTTATTTTAGATATTATGATGCCGGGAAAAAGCGGTCTATCTTTAACTGAAGAAATTAAAAAAATAAATTCAACACCCGTAATTCTTCTCACTGCAAAGGGAGAAGCGACTGATAGGATTAAAGGCCTAGAAATTGGTGCAGACGACTATCTTGGAAAGCCATTTGAACCAAAAGAACTTTTACTAAGAATTAATAATATCTTGAATAAAACAAAAAAGGCTATTTTGCCAAATGAAATTTATATCGGTAATGTATTAATTAACTTGAAAAAGTTACATA
>CACEPH010000042.1 GCA_902561465.1 uncultured Pelagibacteraceae bacterium | reverse complement strand
AAATGAAGCTAACCCAGGAAAAATAACAACATAACTTAAAGTTAATATAAAAGGTAAATTAATACTTGCCCTATAACCTAAAGACATCTCGATTAAATAAGCCGGAAGTAACAAAATTAAACCAGAAGATATTATAACTTGTAATAAAGATATTTGTGATAGTTCAAATTTTTTCTTTCTAAGTAAGGCTGAATACATTGCCCAAGAAAACATGGCAACCACCATCCAAAGGTCACCCTTGTTAAAGTTCAAGTTTAAAAGCTTAGATAAGTCAGCCTTAGTAAGTATTACTACAACGCCTAATAAAGAAAGAATTACCCCTATTATTTGATAAATGTTTGTCTTTTCTATTCTAAATACCCAGCAGAAAAAGATTATCATTACTGGGATCGTTGAAATCATAAGTACACCACTAATTACTTGAGTAAAATTTAATGAATAATAAACAATTGAATTAAATATAGTGATGCTTGTAATCCCTAAAACTAAGATTAATTTTATATTATCTAATATATATTTTTTTTTATTAAAAATTTCTTTAAGTGTAAACGGAGCTAATATTAGCCAAGCAAAGGTCCATCTATAAAAATTTAATGTAAATGGAGGAATATCAAAGAAGCTTGCTGCTTTACCTACTATAAAATTCCCCGACCAAAATAGAGTTGCAAGTATAAGAAAAATATATGCCGTTTTGTCTTTTGAAAACAAAATAATACCTAACTAAATCTAGTTGAACTATATGGAGATAAATTCAAATTTGTATTTTCTTTCGCAATCATTCCAGAGATTATTTTCCCAGAAATAGCTCCCAAAGTCCAGCCTAAGTGATGGTGTCCAAAAGAGTAAAAAATATTTTTATAATTTTTTGAAGGTCCTATTACAGGTAAAAAATCTGGCAAAGTAGGTCTAAAGCCTAACCATTCATCGTTGTGTTTTTTAAGTTCTGGAAATAGATATTTTGCACTATTTACAAGATTTAAAATTCTCTTTTTGCTGACTGGATTATAAAGACCTCCAAATTCGACTGTACCAACTACTCTTAACCCTTGTTCCATTGGTGTTATGCCAAAACCTCTATTTAAAAAAATTATTGGTCTTGTAAGAAGATGATCGTAACCTTTGAAATGAACATGGTATCCTCTTTCAGTATCTAAAGGAATTTTTTCATCTAGTTGATCAGTCATTTTTTTTGAGAAGGCTCCACAAGTTACAACCACTTTATCAAATTTATAAAAATTTAAATCTGTCTTTATTACCGGTTTATCATCTTCAGTGAAACTGATTGATTGTACGTTTTTCTTTTCGAAGCGACCACCTTTTTCTATGAATAAATTTAATAGCTTTAATAAAATCTTTTTTGGATTCCTGGCATGTCTAGCATTGGGATATAAAACTCCACCATGATAAATTTTTTTAATATTTGGTTCTAGATCGTGAATTTCATTAGGAGTTAGTAGTTGTTGTTTTACTCCGAGTTGATTTCTTATACTAATTTCTAATTCTCTGCTTTTTAAATCTTTATTTGTCCAAAAATAAATAATACCTTTGTTTTCAACAAGTTCTGAAACATCAATATCTTTAAAAAGCTCATCATAAGCCGGTAAAGCTAAATCTAAAATTTGATGCATATATTTTGCAGTATGCATCATATTTTTTTTAGTACAATTCTTTATAAATTTAAGAAACCACGGAATCATCTTCGGTACATAATTCCATTTTAAAGCTAATGGTCCGGTTGAACTTAGCAACATAGATGGCACATCGACCAATATATCGGGTCTATTAATTGGTACAGAAGCGTAAGGTGAAAAATGGCCAGCATTACCATAAGATGCTGATACCTTTCCTGGATCATCTCGATCAATAAGGGTTACATTAAAACCTTTTTTTATTAAATAGAGCGAAGTGCAGACACCTTGTATCCCAGCTCCAATAACTCCTACAGAAGATCTTGAATTACTATCTCCGTCCATAATATCTTAAGTTTATATCTTATTTGGAATTTAAATAGAAAGTGACAAACTATACAGCTTTTTTTTGCTGTACTACGTGAATTGGTTTTGGTTTTTGAGCAGGCTCACTTCTCTCAACTATCTCTTCGATGGCTATATCTTCTTCGCTATTTGATTTTCCATTATTTGCCCTTTTAATGTAACCATCTATATCTGCGCCCTCTTCAGTTTTTAAAGTGTTTTTGAAAAAAATATCGCCTTTAATTACTGCTGTTTTGCCTACTATTACAGAATCTGCTGAAATTTTTCCTTCTACATGTCCATTGATCTCTAT
>CACEPH010000041.1 GCA_902561465.1 uncultured Pelagibacteraceae bacterium | reverse complement strand
CTCAAGAAAAAAATTGATACTTTAGAAGATAAAGTTTCATTAAATCTTGATGAAAATCTCTATACAGAGCTTTTATCACTTAGAAATCAGTTAAAAGGGGGCTAATTATACTATGGATTTTATTTATTTTATTATTATATATGACTCCTCAATTTAATTTTTAAAGGCGAAAAATACTGTGGAAAAATTAATTACAAAATCATTCAAAAGATTGTTAGACAAGGGAATTCATAGGGGTTTCATTACATATGAAGAGTTGGGCAAATCTTTAGGAAAAAGACATTTTAGCCAAGTAAATATAGAAGAAGCTTTTTTACATATATTTGATAATAAAATTTCCTTAGTTCAAAAAAAAACTGATTATAATTTAAGCAAAAAAAGAGATTCATCATCTACGGATTCCCAAAAAACTAAAGACGTAGAAAAAAGCGATGATCCGATAAGAATGTACTTACGTGAGATGGGGGGAGTGGAATTACTTTCACGTGAAGGAGAAATCGCTATAGCAAAAAGAATAGTAGCAGGAAAAGATTATATGATAAATGGATTATTTCAGAGTCCACTAAGCGCAAGAAAAGTTTTTGAATGGAGAGAAAAATTAGAAAAAAACGAACTGTTGGTTAGGGAAATTATAGATATAGATTCCTCATATATTGAGTCAGAAAATGAGGGAATAGATTTGGCGAAAAAATTAGTAAAATTAAATTTTACTCTTTGCGGTACTGAAGGTACCGCAAATGCAATTCAAAAAAATGGTATTAAATGCAAAAAAATAAATAAAGTGAGTGGAGGGTCTCCACATATTGTCGATGTATTAAATGCAAAAAAAATTGCATTGGTAATTAATACTGGAGGAGGAAAAAGAGCTTACCGCATTTTAGATTCGACTTCATTAAGAAGAGCTACTCTGATTAATAAAGTTCCTTATTGTACGAACATGTCTACTGCTTATGCCTGTTTAGAAGGCATAAAATCACTTAAATCGAAAAAAATTAATGTAAAGGCTATTCAAGAACTTTAAATTTTGACTTTCCAGTCAGTTTCAAATGAAACATAATTAATTTGCAAACATCTTCTCTCTTTTTTGATTTCTTTTTTCTCCATACCATGCCAAGTATTTGGACCACTTGTAAAAAAATACCCATAATTATTTTTATAAGGAACAGTTTTAACTTTATTTAGCTTTTCATCATAAAAGTCTGTTCCTAGGTTTTCGTTTTCATTAAATGGATTTGCAAATAAAAGACAAGATATTAATTTTTCTTTTATATCGCAGTGAGGTTTTAACCAAAATCCTTGGCGATCACATATTACCTCAACCCTTACATAAGAATTTGAAAGATCTTTTTTTATTAGTTCGCTTATATAACCGTAAGTATCTTTTGATCTAAGCTCTTCTATTAAAAAATTTAAATTTGGAAAATATTTTGAATTGTCTTTGTTAACAAAACATCTAAACTTTATTGCTTTTCCTCCGTCTGATATTCCTTCTCTAAATTTACCTTCTCCACCATCAACTGCTCTAGTTCCATCATAGTTTATATTCATTTGAGTTAAATCGGTAATTTCAGTTTTGCAAATTTCTTTTATAGCATCTTTCGTTAATGGTTCGTTTAATTCCCAGTGACTAAAAGGTGTGCTGTAATGTTTTGATCTTTTTTTTAAAGAATTTAAAAATTCCATTAAATTAATTTTTTATTTTGTTTTTTATTTCAAGTGCTATTCTTTGTGCTTCATTGTGTTTATTATATGTCCAAGTTTCAACTTTTTGTCCTAAATCTCTAGCGATTCCCATTTGCTTAAATAGTTCAAAAAATCTCTTAAATCTATAATTATTCTTTTTTGCTTTCATGTGAGCAATGAATATAGGTTTGCCAGAAGTTGCAGCCTCTGAAATCATAGATGTAGAATCGCATGTTACAACTATATAATTTGCAAGTGCATATGCAGATAAATATGCTTGCTTATCAACTTTGTTTACAACGTGTCCGCATGAACCCATTTCTTTCATTGCTAAATCAATGGTTTCTTTGGGAGTGCGCATAGACGGAATTACGATTACTTTATAGCCGTCGGAAACAAATATCGATTTTATTTGATTAAATATATTTATTATTTGATCAAAATTAAAACTGTAATATTTATTTGGCCCTCCTAAAATTAATGAAACTATTTTTTCACTTTTGATTTTATCAACCAAATATTGTCTGGCTTTACTTATTTCTAGTTCTGTTATGTAATGGATAGCTCCTTTAGAAGTATAAATATTATCTCCTTTTAAATTATCGTGCTCGGGAGCTACTATTGCGTCAAAATTTTTAAAACCTACCTTTGGATCTTGAATATGAATTGTAAATATTTTTAAATTCTTCCTCTTTAAAAAAATTGATGGTATTACACTTTTTCTTCCGCAAGAAATTATTAAATCTGGAATTTCAGTGGCAGCTATATTAATTTTATCTTTTAAAACTACTTGCGAAACAGGTGTAAGTTTAGGTGGTATTAGATTCCAAGGAAAACTTAATCTTACAGTTTTATGACTATAATCGGCAT
>CACEPH010000040.1 GCA_902561465.1 uncultured Pelagibacteraceae bacterium | reverse complement strand
GGAGCAATTTAAAATGGCTAAAAAGAAAAAACTAATGGTAGTCTTAAAGTTACAAAAGGTAGAAATAAAAGTTTATTAGGGCAAAATTCAATTTTTACACCTGAGGTTATCGACGACATACATATTAAAGCTCAGCTAGGTCGTTACAGAATGCGTGGTATGGCTTTAATGAGAAAAATACCAACATTCGATGACTTGGTATTTTTACCAGGAACTCTTACAAGATTTGTTATCGAAGGTTATAGAGAAAAATGTGAAACAAAAACAATCATTGGTCCTCGTTGCAAAAATCCAATCGAATTAGATATTCCTGTTTACATAACGGGAATGAGTTTTGGAGCTCTTTCTTATGAAGCTAAAACTGCATTAGCTAGAGGAGCAACAATGGCTGGAAGTGCTACATGTTCAGGTGAAGGTGGTATGATACCAGATGAAAGAAGATATTCAGAAAAATGGTTTTACCAATGTATACAATCACGATATGGATTTAACCCTCATCATGCGCAACTAGCGGATGGCATAGAAGTTTTTATAGGGCAAGGTCAAAAAGTTGGAATGGGTGGCCACCTAATGGGACAAAAAGTTACTGACCAGGTAGCTGAAATGCGTTCACTTCCTTCTGGGATTGACCAAAGATCTCCAGCTAGACACCCTGACTGGCTAGGGCCAGATGATCTTTTTTTAAAAGTACAAGAATTAAGAGAGCTGACAAATAATCAAGTTCCAATACAATTAAAATTGGGAGCTGCTAAAGTTTATGATGATGTTCGTATGGCTGCAAAATGTGATCCTGATTCAATTTATTTAGATGGTATGGAAGGATCGACTGGCGCTGGTCCTCATATAGCTGCAGCCAATACAGGTATTCCTGGTATAGCCGCTATTCGTGAAGCAAGAAGAGCTTTGGATGACGTGGGGCAAACTGGAAAAGTAACTTTAATTTATGCTGGTGGGGTTAGAGATGGTGCAGATTTAGCAAAAGCTTTGGCGTTAGGCGCTGATGCAGTTGCTATTGGTACAGGTTCAATGATTGCATTAAATTGTAATAAAGAAATTCCAGGAGTTGATTTTGAAAAAGAAATGGGAGTTAAAGCTGGTCATTGTTATCACTGTCATACAGGTCGTTGTCCGGTTGGTGTTGCAACGCAAAATCCTAAATTGAGAAAAAGATTAAATCCTGATGATGCAGCATTAAGAGTTTACAATTACCTACACTCAATGGCATTGGAATTGCAATTGCTAGCTCGTGCTTGTGGAAAAACTAATGTTCATTCTTTAGAACCAGAAGATTTAGCAGCTTTAACAATGGAAGCTTCTGCTTTGGCAAAAGTACCATTAACAGGAACAAACCATACTGTAGGAGTGGATGACTACCATAAAATTTAAATAAAATGGCAAAGAAAAAAAATAAAAAAATAAAAAAAATCTCTAAACCAAAGGAAAAAGAAAGTTCTAGAGAAAAAATGATTGGTCAGCACATCGGATATCGTTATGATGTGAATTTATTACCAGATTATAAAAAAGTTACCCCATTCCTTAAAAAATATATTGAACATATGGGTTGGGACGATTTAAATTGGTTAGAGGATGTTCACATGGGTTATGAAGAAGGACGTCCAGCTGTTTTTTGTAGAAATGCAAACGGATGGGTTACGATACCAAAAAAAATAAAATTACCTGACAGTCAACAAGATAGAGATATGATTGCTCGAGAACTTTTAATTAAATTTCAAATGTCTCCAAACCATCCTCTTGTGGATTTAAAAAAAGCCTACAAAAAATTCTAATAATTATACAATCCCTAGTTGTTTTAATTTAAATAAACCTTAATACACAACAATTCTCGAGTGTTGTACTACTTGTCGCACAACATAGAATAATTCTAATTTATTAAGGGAGGTTAATTATGACTGATCAATTAGGCGCTCTTACTACTATATTTACAGAATTTTACTACTGGATCACAGTAGTACTCATGTTTTTAATTCACGTGGGTTTCTGTATGTATGAAGTTGGAGCATCACGTTATAAGCATCACCAACACACGTTAATGAAAAATACTATTCTGATACCACTGGTAACAGTAACTTGGTTTTTCTTTGGCTGGTGGATTTATTGGGCGTTCCCAACTGGACCAGGTATTGCTCCGTCAATTATGACTGAGAGTACTGGTTTAATTTTAGGAGGAGGTTTTGGAGCAAACGAGCTTGCAAATCCTATGGATCCAATAATGGCGATCAATTTGAACGACCATATTAATGGAGTGTTCTGGGCAGCGTTCTTACTATTCTCATGGACAGCTGCTTCAATCGTATCAGGAGCTATAATTGAAAGAATTACAGTTTTTGCATTTGGTATTTTAGCAATTGCAATTGGATCTGTATTTTGGACAATTGACGCTGCTTGGGGTTGGCACTTCGATGGTTGGATGCTTAAGGTTTTAGGTTACCACGATGCTTACGCATCTGGGGTTATTCATGCAATAGCTGGAGGTTTTGCTTTGGGAGTGCTTGCCGTATTAGGTCCTCGTATTGGAAAATTTTCTTCTAGTGGAGAACCAAGAAACA
>CACEPH010000039.1 GCA_902561465.1 uncultured Pelagibacteraceae bacterium | reverse complement strand
AAAGACTCGGGTGGAATTTTAAGCGATATATTTGATTTTTCAAAAGTTAAAACAAAAAAATCAAAAAAATAACTTTATAATAATTTTATGGTTAGATCTGAATTGTTGCAGAAATTATGCGACCTTCATCCCAATTTACTTCGTAAAGACGCAGAAAAAATTTTAGAAATTATTTTTCTTGAAATCACAAATGCTCTCTGCAATGGAGAAAATGTAGAGATCAGAGGCTTTGGCACATATAAAATAATCAAAAGAAAAGCTAGAATTGGTAGAAATCCTAAAAATTCAGAATCGGTACAAATACCTGAAAAAAATGTTATTAAATGGAAAATGAGTAAAATCTTTTTTAATCGCTTAAATAAAAATTTTACTGAAAACGAAATATCTGATACTTATTAATATATAATTGAAATTAAGTGAACAAAATTATCCTTGCTCTAGACACAACAAAAATTGAAGAAGCGATCGCTATTACAAAAAAAATCAAAGATAGAATTTTTACTATAAAACTTGGATTAGAATTTTTTAATGCTCACGGAAAAACAGGTATTAAAAAATTTAATGAAATAGGAATAAATAATCTAATGTTAGATTTAAAATTAAAAGATATTCCTGAAACAGTTTATAAAGCAACTAAGGCTTTGGATGGTATAAAATTTGGTTTTTTAACTATACACGGTCAAGGTGGAAAATCTATGATTGAAAAAGCAAAAGAAGCTGCAAATGAAATTAGAGCTAAACCTAAAATTATGATGGTAACAGTTTTAACAGCTTTGGATGATTTAGATTTAAAAGATATGGGAAATGATAACACCGTAGAGGAACAGGTTAAAAAATTAGCAAAATTAGCAAAAGATATGAACGTTGGTATAATTTGTTCAGGAAATGAAGCTAAAACTGTAAGAAAAATTTTAGGTTCAGATCTTTTAATTTTTACACCTGGAGTTCGTATGAATGATGGCGATAAAAATGATCAAAAACGTGTTTGCACTCCATCAGAAAGTATAAAAAATGGAGCAGATAAAATTATTATGGGAAGAAGTTTAATTAAAGGAAATATTGAAGAAAATATAGATAAAGTGTCTAATTCAATAAAAAAATAATTTAATGGCAAAAATAAAAAAAGGCATACCTCTAATCGATCAACACGATAAAAATGGTTTTTGGGGGAAGTTTGGTGGAAATTTTATACCCGAAACATTAAAGAAACCTGTAGAGGATCTCACTATATTATTTGAAAAATTGAGAAAAGATAAAAAATTTATTCAAGAAAGAGACTATTATTTTAAAAATTGGGTAGGCTCACCTACTTCTTTTAAAAAACTGAACAATTTAACAGACTATTTGGGTGGTGCTCAAATATGGACGAAAGTTGTATCTGAAGCTAATGGTGGAGCTCATAAAATTTATAATGCAACGGTTCATTGTTTGCTTGCAAAGAAAGCCGGAAAGAAAGCTGTTTGTGGTGACACGGGCGCCGGCTATGCGGGTAAAATGTTAAGTATGGCCGCAAAAAAATTTGGTTTGAAATGCAAAATATTTATGGGTTTTAAGGATATTCAACGCCAGAAACCCAACTGCGATGCTATGAGAAAAAATGGAGCTGAAATAGTTCCAGTTTACACAGGAAGCCAAACCCTCGTAGATGCTGTTAGCGAATGTATGAGGTACTGGGTATCAAATTGTGATTCCACACACATGGCGGTAGGGTCCACTGTAGGACCAAATATTTTTGTGAAAATTTGTGGATGGAGCACATCACAAATTTCAAGAGAACTTTTGATACAAATAAAAGAAGAATTTGGAGAAGTTCCAAAAAAATTAAAATTAATTAATTGTGTAGGAGGTGGAAGCTCAAGCTTTGGATTTTGGAACGAGTTTATGGACTACGATAAAAAACAGGTTGAGTTTATCGGGGTGGAGGCCGGGGGTCCAAAAAAAAGCAAAAGACACGCTGCACCTCTAACCTATGGATCAAAAATAGGAATACTGCACGGAGCAGCCCAATATGTGAATCAAGATATAGAAGGTCAAATAGAAGAAACAGAATCTATTAGCGCTGGCTTAGATTATCCCGGTGTTTCACCGCTTCATTGTTTTTTAAAAGATACAAAAAAAGCAAGATATTGTGCAGCCACCGATGAGGAAGCTTTAAGCGCGTATCAATTAGTTACTAAATTCGAAAATTTAAATCCAAGCTTAGAACCAAGCCATGCCTTTGCAGAAGCTATAAAAATAGCTCCAAAATTAAGTGAGGATACAATTATAATCGTAAACTCTTGTGGAGATGCATTAAAGGACAGAGATATTTTAAAACAAAGATTAGGAAAATATTAAATGAGTACAGCCACAATAAGTCTAGCATTCGAAAAATCAAAAAAAGAAAAAAGACCTGCTTTACTCACTTACACGGTAGCTGGGGACAATACTAAGAAAAAATCATTAGAAATATTAAATTCAATTTCGAATTATGCTGATATTTGTGAACTAGGTTTTCCTCATAACACCCCTATAGCAGACGGTGGTCAAATTCAAACATCTTCTTACCGCGCAATCAAAAATGGAATTAAGATGAAAGATGTTTTTCAAATTGTTCAAAAATTTAAAAAAAATAAAAATACAAAACCTATTATTTTGATGGGCTATTACAATATGATTTGCCAATATGGCGAAAATAAATTTTTAAAAAAATGTAAACAAGTTGGTGTAAATGGATTAATCGTTGTTGATTTGCCTTGGCCTGATAATAAATATTTTGCAAAAAAGTGCAAAAAAAATTCTATTTGTTTTGTTCAACTTTTATCTCCAACTACATCAAAAATAAGAATGGAAAAAATTATAAAAGATTCTCACAATATGCTTTACTATATCAGCATGTTAAGTACGACAGGAGGTAAACTTAAAATCTCACCAAGAGCTATTTTAAAAAATTATGTTCGAATTAAAAAAATAA
>CACEPH010000038.1 GCA_902561465.1 uncultured Pelagibacteraceae bacterium | reverse complement strand
CATCATCCCTTTCTAGTAGCGACCGAGTTGCCGAATGTCTCATTCTATCTATTTGTTCATTGATAGATGCCTCTTTTTCAATGTAAGTGTCAGATCTTGGCACGTAAGCTTCCGGAGTATAATAATCGTAGTAAGATACAAAATATTCTACAGCATTATTAGGAAAGAAATTTTTCATCTCCCCATATAACTGAGCAGCTAGAGTTTTATTTGGAGCGAGAATTAAAGCTGGCCTATTTAATGTTTCTATTATTTTAGCCATAGAAAATGTTTTACCAGAACCAGTTACACCCAATAGAACTTGATCATTTTTTTTGTCTTTTATTCCTGAAATTAACTTTTTTATAGCTCCGGGTTGATCGCCTGCAGGCTTAAAATCAGAGACAGTAGATAGCTTGATTCCACCCTCTAGCTTTTTTCCAAGCAAAAAGTCTTTATCAATTGGATGTAGAGACTTTTCTTGATATGTATTTTGCATAATAATTAATAATTTTTATATATAATAAAATTAATGAGCATACTTTCCAACTCTTTAAAAAGAATTAAACCATCACCTACAATAGCGGTGACCCAAAAAGCTAGAGAATTAAAGGCCGCAGGTAAAGACATAGTAGGGCTGGGAGCGGGAGAGCCAGATTTTGATACACCTGAAAATATTAAAAGAGCCGCCATCGAGGCAATTAACAGAGGTGAAACAAAATATACGGCTGTAGATGGAACTTCAGCTTTAAAAAAAGCAATAGTCAATAAATTTAAAAGAGAAAATAATTTAGATTATTTACCAGAACAAATCTCTGTGGGAACAGGTGGAAAACAAATAATTTTTAATGCTATTTTAGCAACTGTAAATCCTGGTGATGAAGTTATTATTCCGGCACCATACTGGGTTTCATATCCAGACATAGTTCTTTTGGCTGGCGGAACTCCAAAGATAGTTAAATGTTCAGAGAAGAATAACTTTAAAATTACTCCTGAAGAGTTAAAAAAAAATATTACTAAAAAAACTAAATGGATAATAGTAAATTCTCCATCAAATCCAACAGGCTCTGGTTACACACGAAAAGAACTTGAAGCTTTAGGAGAGGTGCTTAAAAAAAAAAAATGTGTTTATTTTAAGTGATGATATTTATGAACATATTACATATGACAACTTTGAATTTTTTACGATTGCTCAAATTAAGGAGTTAAAAGATAGAACTTTGACAATGAATGGTGTTAGCAAATCATATGCCATGACTGGTTGGAGAATAGGATATGGAGCTGGTCCAAAAGATATAATTAAAGCTATGGCAAAATTACAGTCTCAATCAACAACAAACCCTTCATCAATAAGCCAAGCTGCTGCTGTTGAGGCGTTAAATGGAACTCAAAATTTCATTAAAACTAGAGCAGAAGCTTTTAAAGAAAGAAGAGACTTCGTTGTAAAATATTTAAACAATATTAAAGGATTAAGCTGTGTAAATCCTAACGGTGCTTTTTATGTATTTCCAAACTGTCAAAAATTGCTAGGTAAAAAAAAAAAATTAAAAACAGATAAAGACTTTGTTGAGAAACTGCTCGAGGAAGCTTTAGTAGCCGTGGTTCAAGGATCGGCATTTGGTTTAGACGGATATTTTAGAATTTCATACGCTACATCTATGGATAATCTTAAAAAGGCTTTGGAAAGAATAAAATCTTTTTGTGAAGGGTTAAGTTAAATTAATGTTTTGAAGACAAAAATTTTTCAGCCTCAAGAGCTGACATACAGCCCATACCGGCAGCTGTTACAGCTTGCCTAAAAACTTTGTCTTTCACGTCTCCAGCAGCAAACACTCCAGGCTTGTTTGTTTCTGTAGAATCAGGTTTTGTAATTAAATAACCTTCTTTATCCATATCTAATTGGCCTTTAAATAAAGATGTTGCTGGATCATGTCCTATAGCAATAAATAGTCCATGAACATTGAGTTGAGTAATTTTATTGGTTTTCACATTTTTGATTTTAATTCCAGTTACACCTTTTGGTTTTTCATTTCCCAAAACTTCTCCTAAAACTGAGTCCCAAATAACTTCAATTTTTTTATTTTCCATTAATTTTTTTTGCAACATTTTTTCTGCACGGAGTTCGTTTCTTCTATGAATAAGTTTAACTTTGGTTGCAAATTTAGTTAAAAAAATTGCTTCTTCTACTGCTGCATTTCCACCTCCGATAACAGCAACTTCTTTATCTTTAAAAAAGAAACCATCGCATGTTGCGCATCCAGAAACTCCAAAGCCCCTATACTTTTGTTCAGACTCTAAGTTTAACCATCTGGCTTGAGCACCAGTTGAAATTATAATTGAATCAGCCGTATATTCTTGACCACTATCACCTGTGGCTTTAAATGGTCTATTGCTCAAATCTACTTTTTTAATATGATCTTGAACCATGTCAGTTCCAACTGCTTTCGCCTGTTCTTTCATTTGATCCATCAACCAAGGCCCTTGTATGACATCAGAGTATCCAGGATAATTTTGAACATCTGTAGTAGTTGTCATTTGTCCACCAGGCTCAGCCCCATAGACTAAAATAGGTTTTAGCATTGCTCTAGCAGTATAAATTGCAGCAGTATACCCAGCTGGACCAGACCCTATAATCAACACTTTTGAATGTTTTTTAGAATTATTTTTCATATTTAAGGCACATATAGGTACTTTTAATTTAATTTAAAGCTTTTAACTTTTTTATCTTATTCAAAAGTATCGTTATATTGTTGGTTAACCCTTACAAAAGTTGTGCACTTGCTAAGTTGTTTAAGAGAAGGGGCCCCAACGTAAGTACAGCTACTTCTTAAACCTCCCAATATATTTTGAACAGTATCTTTTATCTTGCCTCGATATTTTAATTGAACTTTTTTACCTTCGCTGCTTCTATAATTTGAAAGGCCGCCATAATGTTTTGTAATTGCTGTATCTGAACTTGATCCATAAAATTCAATAAACTGTGATCCATTTTTTTTAACTTTTTTTCCACCACCTTCTTCATGGCCCGCAAACATACCTCCTAACATTACAAAATCTCCACCTCCACCGAATGCTTTTGCTATGTCAC
>CACEPH010000037.1 GCA_902561465.1 uncultured Pelagibacteraceae bacterium | reverse complement strand
TTTCATCAAACCATTGGTTGATAGTAAAAAAACTAACCTGTTTACTAGATACATCAGAAAACATAAAAGAAGTTAAAACACTTTTTAATCTTTCTCCAAAATCTATAACAACAACTGAATCAAAATTTACTTTGCCTAAAGTATGCATTTGTTCTAATTTTTTCAGTTCTTGCTTATGTTTATATAAATCAGATTTTTCCAAGATTTTAATTCTTCTTTCTAAATCTTTTTTTCTCTCTCTATATTTATTAATATCGTATGAATATGTTCTATAAAATTTTAATACATCTTTTTCTGCAACAGACTCAGATTGATATATAAATTCTGTATTTGGTGACAAAAGTAAAGTTTTGGAGACCTGTATTTGATCCAAATATTTTTTTAGGACATCGATTTGAGACTCAATATTAATCCCAAAAGCAATTGTATTCTTTGGAATTTCTTTTGTTTTATTAGTTAATGATATAAATGTAATGCTGTCTATTTCATTCAGCCTTTCTAGACTTTCATAAAAAATTGGACCTATAACAATTTCTATTCCTTCTTCCTCAAATTTTTTTGCAGATAAATAACTATCTTTTGCATTTCCTTTACTATCTTTAGGATAAATTATTATATTTTCATTTGAGATATCATATAAAGCTAATTGAATAGCTTTTAAAAAAGATTCTCCAATTTCCTGAAATTTTCCAGATAAGGGAAGAAGAACACCTATTTTTAATGTTGTTTGATTTTCTAATTTTTCTTCTACTTCAGTTGCTGCACTACTATTTATTGTAAATGATAAATAGGTTAGTATTAAAAATATAAGCAGTTTTTTCATAAATTTAAATTGGCTTGAATAACATAAAATGCAATTTAGGCATCAAATGGACAAAAATAAACAACAAACAATTAGCTCTGGGCTTTACTTGGTGTCTACCCCAATTGGAAACATGGAAGATATAACATATAGGGCCTTAAACATTTTAAAAAAATCAGATATTATTTTATGTGAAGATACCAGAAGATCAGGAAAATTACTTTCTTATTTTAAAATTAAAAAAAAACTTTTGCCTTATCACAAATTTAATGAAAAAAAAGTTAGCGGTGAAGTAGCTAATGCTATAAAAAAAGGACAAATTATTTCTTTAATTTCTGACGCTGGAACACCGGCCATTTCGGATCCTGGGATTATACTTATAAATAAGTGTATAGACTCAAATATAGCTGTACATCCAGTGCCAGGACCTTCAGCAGCAACTTCAGCAATCAGCGTTTCTGGATTTAGTGATAAATATCTTTTTTATGGTTTTTTAAAAAAAAAAGAAAAAGAATTAGAAAGTGTTCTTAATAGTTTATCTAATATTAATTATTCAATAGTTTTTTTTATTCCTGCAATAAAAATAAATTTTTATTTATTAAAATTTAAAAAGTATTTTGTTGATAGAAAAATATTAATAGCTAGAGAGATGACCAAAATTCATGAAGAATTTATTAGAGGCAATATTCAGTCAGATAAAATTTCACTGAATAGCATAAAAGGTGAACTTACTATTGTTTTGTCACAAAAAATTAAAGGTAAAAATGTTAAAGAAGAAATCAACGAATCAGTTAAAATGGAAATAAAAAAAATGTTAAATAAATATACTCATAAAGATGTTGTAGAATTTATTTCAAAAAAAGAAAATTTATCAAAAAAATTGATTTATAAGTATTGTTTAAAATTTAAGAAATAAAATGAAAAAAAATATTTTAATATTATTTGTTCTATTTTTATTATCAGCTTGTGTTGGCTCCTCCTCAGGAGGTGTATTTGGTACTGGTGTAAGTGTAGCTCTTGATCCTAGGACTTTAGGTACTCAAATAGACGATTCAATCATGCAAAAAAATTTAATAGCAAGATTAGCCCTAACAGAAAAAAAATATCTGGTATCCATAACAGTAAAAGTTTTAGATGGCAGAATCTTTTTAGGTGGTAAAGTAGATAAAGCCGAGGAAAAATTGATAATAACTAAAATGGCATGGGAGACTAAAGGAGCCAGATCAGTTAAAAATAATATTGCAATAAAGCAAAAATTTTCTTTTAAAAATACCGCAATGGATGTTTTAGTAACTTCACAACTTAGAACAGCATTAATATTAAATAAAAATGTTAAAGCTGCAAATTTTAATATTGATACAATTGATCAAAAAACTTACGTTTTTGGCATTGCTCACACTGCAGATGAAAAAAAAGAAATTATACAAGAGGCAAAACAAATAGTAGATCTTAAAGAACTTGTTACTAGTATTTTACTAGTTTCTGATCTGAGCAGACAAAAAGAATAAACTAATTTTTTTTATTTTTATTATAATCAATTATATCAGCGGAATAAGCTGCGACGGAAGCTAAATTTAATATATCACTAGTCGATGATCTTAATGGAGCAATTTCAATAGGCTCTCCTAGCCCAATCAACAAAGGACCAACGACCTTAACTGCACTTAGACTTTTCATTAATTTAAATGAAATAGCAGCACTGTGTCTTCCTGGCATAATCAAAACGTTCGCATTACCTACAATTTCTGAAAATGGATAAAGATCTTTATACTTTTCATCCAAAGCGACATCTGGTTGCATTTCTCCATCAAATTTAAAATCAACTTTTTTTTCTTTTAATATTTCAACAGCATCTCTCATATTTTTCGTAGATCTAGTTTTTGGAGTACCAAAAGTAGAATGAGATAATAATGCAACTTTTGGATCAAAACCAAATAATCTTGCAACTCTCGCAGATGATATTGCTATTTGAGCAAGCTGTTCTCCAGTTGGGATTTCATGAACTGTTATATCGGATATAAATACAGTTCTGCCTCTATTAACCATGATATTTAACCCGAAAATTATTTCTCCAGATCTTGGATCAACTACACGTTTTACTTTATCCAAGGTTGATGTGTATCTTCTTGTGTTGCCAGTAACTAATGCATCAGCATCTCCACATGAAACCATGCAAGTTCCCCAAATAACCCTGTCATTTCTAACTAATCTATCACAGTCTCTTTCAAGCAAACCTTCTTTACGTTGCAATTTCCTATAAAGAAATTTTGCATATTTCTCTCTTTTTTTTATATCAGTAGAGTTTACTATTTCTATTTTATAATTTTCATCTAAACCAATTTCCTTAAGTTTTTCTTTAACAATTTCTTTTTTTGCTATCAATACTGGAATTCCAAGTCCATTACTTTTGAAAGCGATCGCAGCTTTTAATGTATTTTCATCTTCACCGTCAGCAAAAACAACTTTTTTTTGTGATTTTTTTATTTGTGTATTTACGCCTTGCATAATAGTTGTTGATGGATCTAGTCTCTGCTTTAGTTGTTCTTTATAAGTCTCAAAATTTTCTATATTTTTTCTTGCTACTCCACTTTTTATGGCTGCTTTAGCTACTGCAACTGGTATTACGCTAATTAATCTAGGATCAAAAGTTGAAGGGATTATATATTCTTTTCCATATATTGGTCTTTCTCCACCCATAGCTGCTACAACTTCATCTGGCACATGTTCTCTTGCAAGTTTGGCTATTGAATGTGCAGCAGCAACTTTCATTTCCTCATTAATAGTTTTTGCTCTAACATCTAGCGCACCTCTAAAAATATATGGAAATCCAATTAAATTATTAACCTGGTTAGGATAATCAGACCTGCCTGTTGCTACAATTGCATCCTCCCTTACTTCATGAACATCTTCGGGACTAATTTCGGGATCAGGGTTTGCGCAAGCAAAAATGATAGGGTTTTTTGCCATTGATTTTACCATATCTTTTGTAAGTATATCTTTTGTAGATAAACCTAAAAATACATCAGCATTTTTTATAGCTTCTTTGAGAGTTCTTAATTTTGTATTTATAGCATGTGCTGATTTCCACTGATCAAGATTGTCTCTTCCCCTATATAACACTCCCTTTCTGTCTATCATAATTATATTTTCATTTGGAACTCCACTGCTTTTAAATAAATTGGTACAAGCTATAGCTGAAGCTCCAGCACCATTAACAACAATTTTAATATTTTTAAGTGATTTTTTAGATATATCTAATGCATTAATTAACGCTGCTAAAGTTATAATTGCCGTACCATGTTGATCGTCATGAAATATTGGAATGTCCAATTTTTCTCTTAATTTTTTTTCTATAACAAAACAATCTGGAGCAGCTATATCTTCTAAATTTATCCCACCAAAACTTTTTGAAAGACTTGTTATACAATTAACAATTTCATTGGCATTTGATGAATCTATTTCTAGATCTATA
>CACEPH010000036.1 GCA_902561465.1 uncultured Pelagibacteraceae bacterium | reverse complement strand
TTAAATCAACTTTGTCACTTTGTCTTGGAATAATTGTGTCACCAAAAATTCCTTTTAACTGTTCTAATCTTTGAGTTGATTTATCTATTATATAAACTTTTGCCTTCATCCCAGTTGCAATTAAAGCTGCATTTTCACCAACTACTCCTCCGCCAAGAATAACTACTGTTGCCGGTTCTACACCTGGAGCTCCTCCTAGCAATATTCCTCTTCCTTTTTGATTTTTTTCCAAAGAATGGGCTCCTGCTTGAATTGACATTCTTCCTGCTACCGCACTCATTGGAGCTAAAAGTGGTAGTCGTCCATTATCATCTGTTACTGTTTCGTAAGCTATACATATTGATTTTGACTTTACCAAACCTTTTGTTAACTCTTTCGCAGCCGCTAGATGTAGATAGGTAAAGACAATTTGATTTTCTTTAATCATCTTTATCTCATTGTTTAAAGGTTCTTTAACTTTTACTATAATTTCTGAATCGTTAAATATATCTTCTGCTTTTTCGACAATAGTAGCTCCTGCTTTTATATATTGGTTGTTGTAAAATCCAGCTTCAAAACCTCCATTGTTTTGAAATAAAACCTTATGACCACTTGCTGTTAAAATTTTTACGCTATCAGGAGTTAAACCTATTCTATTTTCTTGCGGTTTAATTTCTTTCGGTACCCCAATACGCATGACTATTTTTTCATGTAATTTGAAATACCGGTTCTTAATTTTTCAATTATTTCATCAATATGTTTTTTTTCACAAATAAATTGTGGAGCAATAATTAAACAGTCTCCAGTTGCTTTAAAGTTTACTCCAACTTCATAACAAGCCTTGAAACATTCAAATCCAGCTCTTCCAGGTTTTTCTTTTAATTTCATGTCAATGCCACCCATCATTCCATAACCTCTGATATTATCTACTCCGCTGAGATCTTTTAATGAAAATAACCCATCTAAAAAATATGGGGACATTTCTTTTGATTTTTTAAAAACATCTTCTTTTTCAAAAATATCCTGAACGGCTAATGCTGCTGCAACTGCAATAGGAATTCCTGAATAAGTATAACCATGAAATAATTCTACGGCTCCTTTTGGAGATGCGTCCATTACAGCATCATAAATTTCTTCTTTTACAGCCACCACTCCCATTGGGACCACTCCATTTGTAGTAGCTTTCGCCATTGTAATAACGTCAGGAGTAACTCCAAATTCCTGTGAAGCAAAAGCTGAACCCATTCTTCCCCAGCCTGTAATTACTTCATCAAAAATTAAGACTATTCCATGCTTGTCGCAAATTTCTCTTAGACGTTTTAGATATCCTTTTGGTGGTACTAAAGTCCCAGTTGATCCTGCTACTGGCTCAACTATACATGCTGCAATATTTTCAGAACCAAAATTTGTGCATATACGCTCTAGGTCTTCTGCCATTTCTACTCCTGTAGTTGGTTGACCTTTGACAAATTTATGTTCTGGCAAATGAGTATGTCTCATATGGACAACACCTGGCATTAAGACACTAGCAAAAGTTTTTACATTATTTATCATTCCTCCAACTGATGTGGCTCCTATATTCATTCCGTGATATGCACGCTCTCTACCTACAAAACGAAATCTTTGTCCTTGTCCTCTTGCTTTATGATAAGCAATTACAATTTTAATAGCTGTCTCAACAGCTGTTGATCCACATATAGTATAAAAAATTCTATTTAAATTTCCTGGTGTATGTTTTGCTATTCTTCTAGCTAATTCAAAAGATCCTCCAAAACCTTGTTGAAAAGGTTGAACATAATCTAATTGTTCTAATTGTTTAGTTACTGCATTAGTAATTTCCTTTCTTCCATGGCCTAGCGGATTACAAAATAACCCTGAACTTGCATCTATCATGGTCTTTCCATGATGATTTTTTAAATAAACACCTTTGGCCTCTGTTATTAATCTTGGATTTTCTTTAAAATCTTTATTGGATGTAAAGGGCATCCAATGCTCTTGTAAAGAATTAGGAATTTTTGATGTGTCTGGTGAACTCATATTTTTATAAGTTTGTAGACTATCATTTACCTCAAAACTACCAATAAAAAATTATATAGTACAACCTTAGGTAGTATTTTATTTCGTTTTACTTATCTCAACTTTTCATTTTTAATACCACACTTAAGCTTAATAATTATTAAGGGGAAAACATGAAAAAAATAATAAGTTTATTGCTAGGAAGTATAGCTGCTTTTATTTTAACTACATCAGTAGCCTTGTCGGCTGCTAATCAAGTTAGAGTAGCATTCTTCTTAGAGTGGGCAACTCCAAATCAAGAAGCTAAAGTCAAAAAAGTTTTTGACGATGCTTTAGGAGTTCCTGTGAAGTGGACAAACTTTGCAACAGGAGGAGAGATGACAGAAGCTATGTTATCTGGAGATATTGATATCTCTTACTCACAAGGTTTAACACCATTTGTAAATGCTGTTAATGCAAAAGCACCTATCAAACTTGTAGATATCGCCGTTACATACGGAATGGGTAATACAACTTGTATAGTTTCAAATGCATCAGGTATTACAAAAGCAAATGCAGCTCAGTTAGAAGGTAAAAAAGTTGCTGTTCCAGTAGGAACAATGGCTGACTACGTTTTTAAAGAAACAATGAAAGTTATAGGAGCTGATGCTGGTAAAGTATCAGTTGTAGACATGAACCCTGAAGACGGTTCAGCTGCACTTCAAAACGGAGATGTTGCTATGGCATGTTTGTTCGGTGGTAAATCTATCGAAAACGCGCTTAAAGCTGGAACAAGAATGTTAACTGTTAAAGAAGCTACTGATGCTGGAATATCTGGTATTGATATAACTTCTGTAACTAACAAATTCTTAAAAGAAAACCCAGGAATGGTTAGAACGTTTGTAGAAATAACTCATGAGTACAATGCTAAATTTAGAGCAGGCAAGTCTAATATGAACATTATAGCTAAAGATGCAGCTATGGATCTTGCTGGTACAAAAAAACAAATGGGTGGTTTCGGATTCCCAGATGCAGCTACGATAAAATCTAAGTATATGAATAAAGGTGGAATACTTATGAAATATCTAGATGTTATGGGCAACATGTTCGCTACTGCGGAAAACCCAGCTCTTAAAAATTACTCTAAAGTAGTTACTACAAAGTACCTACCGTAAATATAAGAGTTATATAAAATATTAATAGGCGCCAATTTTAATAAATTGGTGCCTATTTTTTTAATAAAAATTTTAATATATTATTTTTATGAGCAATCTAGTTTCTCAAAAAGTAAACATGATATTTAAATCTCTTAAAGGAGAGGATGTTCATGCACTTAAAGATATAACTTTTACTCTTAAAAAAGGTGAACTTTTAACTGTCCTTGGTCCTTCAGGATGTGGAAAAACAACTTTACTAAATATCGCAGCTGGTTTTCTTCGGCCAACTTCTGGAAGTATTACTTTAGGTGATAAAGAAATTAATGGACCTGGAGTTGAAAGAGGAATGGTTTTTCAACAAGGAGCTTTATTTGAGTGGTTAACTGTAAATGAAAACGTAAATTTTGGCTTAAGAATGAAGAAAGAAGATCCAATTAAAACAGCAAAAAAAGTTGAGGAATGGCTTGATATAGTTGGACTAAAAGGTTTTGGAAATACTCCTACTTATCAATTATCCGGAGGTATGCAGCAAAGAGTAGCGCTTGCAAGATGTCTAATAAACGACCCCGACTTAATTCTAATGGATGAACCTCTGGGAGCACTAGATGCTTTGACTAGGGAAAAAATGCAGTCCCTAGTTTTAAAAATTTGGAAGGAAACTGGAAAAACAATTATTTTAATTACACACTCTGTCGAAGAAGCTTTGCTGTTAGGAGAGCGAGTATACGTAATGGCTCCTAGACCTGGAAGAATACATAAAGAATACAAACTTCCTTTTGCTACAATGGGTTTAAAGGGGGATTTAAGAAAGATTAAAAATGATAAAGAATTTGTTACTAAAAGAGAAGAGATTCTATCCATGATCTGGAATATGGAAGAAGAAATAATGGGAAAAGAAATATAAAATGATTACAGGATTTATTACATTTTTTACTATTTTTGCAGTTGTGGGTGCCATTCTTTATGGACGAAAATTAATAAAAAAAGAAAAAAGTGATGCTGTTTTTGGAAATCCAGAAAGAGCTAAAGGTGGAATTCATTGGGTTATAGTTGGGTCAAGTTTTCTTTTATTATCATGGCTTTATTATTCATGGGATATTGCTAAATCTTTCTATCCAAAATCCGCAAATGAACTTTGTCAAGTTGCTAAAGTTAACGAGTCATTACTATCTTTAAAGTATCTTTTTCCAATTGTAGAAAGGCAGCATAAAAGTACTGCGATTATAAAACGTGAAAACATCAATATAGAAGATAAAATAATTTTAATACAAAACGATTCAAACTTAAAAAATCAAGATAAAGAAATATTTATAAATATACTTCGTAATACTAAGCTAATGATTCCATCTTTAACTGACGAAAGATATTTAGAG
>CACEPH010000035.1 GCA_902561465.1 uncultured Pelagibacteraceae bacterium | reverse complement strand
AATTTTTATCAAGAAGCTCCTTCATGGTCCCCTAACGGAAGAGTTTTGATATTCTATAGAGAGACAAAATCAGATTCTGAAGGAAAAGGATTTTCAGCTAAACTTTGGTCAATTGATTTGACAGGATACAATGAAAGGCTCATAGAGACTGAAACTGACGGATCGGACCCATCTTGGTCCTCATTATTGTCAAAGTAAGCCTTTTTTTAAGGGAAATTTCACTTGCAACTTGAAATTTAATTTGAAATATTATAATTGGAATTACAAATAATAACGATATCGGGGAGTAATTACAGATGATTTTAGGAATGAATTTTAAAAGACTTTTAGCAATAGTTCTTGCAGGATTGGTATTGACTGCATGCGCTACTCAGAAAAAACAAACAGGTCAAATGCAGAGCGATGTTTACACAGGATCAGATACTGTGGAATATTTAGCAACTGGTGTAAAAGACAGAGTTTTTTTCGCAACAAACAAATCTACATTAACAACAGCTTCAAGAGACACTTTGCGTAAACAAGCTGCTTGGATGAGAAAGAAAAAAGATCTTAAATTTAGTATTGAAGGTCATGCCGATGAGAGAGGAACAAGAGAATACAACTTAGCACTTGGTGAAAGAAGAGCTAATGCTGTGAAAGATTACTTAATGACCTACGGTATTAATGGAAGTAGATTGTCAGTTATAAGCTATGGAAAAGAAAGACCCGTTAACTCAGGATCTAATCCTTTAGCATGGTCTCAAAATAGAAGATCAGTAACTGTAAAAGCAAATTAATATAAAAGAATATTTTAAAAAGACCTACAAATACTATTTTTGTAGGTCTTTTTTTTGCCTTATTTTTCCTTAAATATAAAAAAATTAATGAAGCGAATTTTTATTTTATCAAGCAGAATATTATTAATTTTTATCATAGCAATTTTTTATTCATATAAAGTTTATGCTGATGAAACTGAATCAATATTAAAACAATTGCAAGTTTTACAAGAAGATATCAAAACTCTAGAAAAAGCTGTTTATAGCCAAGATGTCAAAACTACTTCTACCAGTGTAGCGTTATCAGGTGAAAGCAGTGATGTTTTGACTAAACATCTTCTAAAACTTTCTGAGCTTGAGGAACAATTCAAAATTTTAACAAATAATTTTGAAGAGATTAATTTTAAATTAGATAAACTTTCTAGCAGAATTACAAAAGTTCAAACAGATAATCAAATGCGATTTCAAGACTTAGAAAGCTCAGGTGTTGATAAAAGCTTAAGCTCTAGTAATGAAGAAAAAAAATTACCAGGAAGCGGTGAAGCGCAAGATTTAGGTAAAGCTTTAGAAATTGGAGTAACAGATTCTGAAGTTGCTGCAGCAGAACAAATTCAAAAAACACAATCTATTGAATCGGTCGGAACTGTTTTAACAGAAACTGCAGAAAGAACAGAAAAAATTTTACCTGAGACAACGCCTCAAGAACAATATAAATTTGCTGTAAGTTTTATTAAAGTAGGTGACTACGATACTGCAGAAATAGCTCTAAGGGAATTTGTAGACACAAATCCTAATCATGAACTTGCAGGTAATGCTCAGTATTGGTACGGAGAGACCTTTAGAGTGAGACAACTTTATCAAGATGCAGCCACAGCATATTTAGATGGTTATCAAAAATATCCAAAAAGTAGTAAGGCGCCAGTTAATTTATTGAAGCTAGGAGTTATGCTGGTGCAAATAGGATAAAAAGAACAAGGATGTTCTATGATTTTAGGAGTCAAAGATCAATATCCAAAAGCAAATCAATCTGTTATGCAAAAAGCTGAGTATGAAAAGAAAAAATTTAATTGCGAGAAGAAAAGTTAAAAAAAACTTATTTCCATTTAAAGATCCCAAAATTACTAATCTTTATAAAAAATTTAGATTCATAATTTCAAAAAATATTAAAAAAAAAATTTTGCGCTAGCAGTTTCCGGCGGATCTGACAGTTTATGCTTAGCTTATTTTAGTAAAATTTATTCTAATGAAGTGCGTAATAAAATTCATATTTTAATTGTAAATCATAAAATAAGAAAGGAATCTGGCACAGAAGCGTTAAAAGTTAAATCTATTTTAAAAAGGAAAAAAATTAACAGCAAGATCTTAAATTGGAAAGGTGAAATTCCAAGAAATAACATACAAAAAAAAGCTAGAGATTTAAGATACTCTTTATTAGCTGACTATTGTTTAAAAAAAAATATTAAATATTTAATAACTGCGCATCATGGTGATGATCAAATTGAAAATTTTTTCATTAGACTATTTAGAGGAAGTGGATTAACGGGGTTATCTTCTATGTCTATAAAGACAAAATATAATAATAAATTAAAAATTATAAGACCTTTTTTAAATTCAAAAAAAAAAGATTTAAAATATGTAACACTAAATATATTTAAAACATATATTAAAGATCCTTCAAATAAAAATGAAAAATTTTTAAGAATTAGGATAAGGAAATATAAAAAAATTATGGAAAAAGAGGGCCTTGATACAAAAAAAATTATTAATACTATGGAAAACCTTTTTTCTGCTAATCAAGCATTAAACTTCTATAAAAATAAAGCAATATATAAACACGCTTCTTTTGTTTCTAAAAATAGATGTTTAATAAATAGACAAATATTTTCAGAAGAATCGGGAGAAATCATTTTTAAATCTTTTTCAGATATTTTGTCTTTGATTTCAGGCACATATTACCCACCAAGATCTAGAAAAATTGTAAGTTTAATTCAACGAATAAAACAAAATAAATTTGCTAAATCTACATTGGGGGGTTGTATTATTGAACTTAAAGATAATTTTGTCTTAATTTCAAAAGAATTGAAAATTAAAAAAATGTTATATCAGCCTAGAAAGTAAGATTTTTGACAGAATAATAAGATAAAATGCCACTTGTTTACCAAAAAATAATGCTTATCTTTAATACAGTATGAATTTGAAAAATCTAATGATGTGGGGTTTAATTGTTCTACTTGTAGTTGGACTGTTTCAGCTATTTCAAAATCCAAACAAATCTATGGTTGTGGAAAAAACTCCATTCTCAGAGTTTTTAAAAAATATTGAGGATGGAAGAGTTGTTCAAGTAGAAATAAAAGGAAATAATATTGAAGGAATTTTATCTGATGGGACAGCGTTTAGCACATATGCTCCAAACGATCCAAACCTAGTTGAAAAATTGACTTCAAAAGGGGTCAGCATAACTGCTACGCCTATCGAAGACAAAATGCCATCGTTGTTAGGAATTCTTCTTTCATGGTTTCCAATGCTTTTACTTATCGGTGTTTGGATATTTTTTATGCGCCAAATGCAAGGTGGAAGAGGCGGAGCAATGGGATTCGGAAAATCAAAAGCAAAATTATTGTCCGAAGCTAGAGGCAAAGTAACATTTAATGATGTTGCGGGAATTGATGAAGCAAAAGAAGAAGTTGAAGAAATAATAGAATTTTTAAGAGATCCAAAAAAATTTAGAAGACTTGGAGGAAAAATTCCAAAAGGTGCACTTTTAATCGGACCTCCCGGAACTGGTAAAACTTTGCTTGCTAGAGCAATAGCAGGAGAAGCAAATGTTCCTTTTTTTACAATTTCAGGTTCTGATTTTGTGGAAATGTTTGTAGGTGTAGGAGCTTCTAGAGTTAGAGATATGATGGATCAAGGAAAAAAAAATGCACCATGTATAATTTTTATAGATGAGATTGATGCAGTAGGAAGAAGCAGGGGAGCTGGACTTGGAGGAGGAAACGATGAACGAGAACAAACTTTAAATCAGCTTTTAGTTGAGATGGATGGTTTTGATACCAATGAAGGTGTAATTATTATAGCTGCAACTAACAGGCCTGACGTTTTAGACCCAGCTTTGTTAAGACCAGGAAGATTTGATAGACAAGTTGTTGTTCCAAATCCAGATATAGTTGGAAGAGAAGCGATATTAAAAGTACATATTAAAAAAATTAATACAGGTCCTGATGTAAAACTAAGAACTATAGCTAGAGGTACTCCAGGTTTTTCCGGAGCAGATTTGGCAAACTTATGTAATGAATCTGCATTGCTAGCTGCAAGAAAAAATAAAAGAATTGTTACAATGTCAGACATAGAAGAAGCAAAAGATAAAGTAATGATGGGAGCCGAAAGAAGATCAATGGTTATGACTGAAGATGATAAAAAACTAACTGCATACCATGAGGGCGGACATGCAATAGTAGCATTAAACGAAAAAGCTTCTGATCCAATTCATAAAGCCACAATCATACCTAGAGGAAGAGCTTTGGGCGTAGTTTGGACATTGCCAGAAAGAGACAAATATTCTCATACGAGAGAATATATGGAAGCAAATATTTCAAAAGCAATGGGAGGTAGAGTTGCAGAAGAAATGATTTTTGGTCATGCTAAAGTAACCTCTGGTGCTTCTTCCGATATATCAATGGCAACAAAGTTAGCAAAAGATATGGTTACAAAATTTGGGATGAGCAATGAATTAGGACCTTTATCTTACGGAGACAACGAAGATGAAGTTTTTCTTGGAAGACAAATTGCCAGACAAAC
>CACEPH010000034.1 GCA_902561465.1 uncultured Pelagibacteraceae bacterium | reverse complement strand
TGGGACGTAATCCCGTCCATAAAGTTATGCCAGTTATGCTTTTGTTACCTCTCACAGGACTTTTGACTGCTATCTTTTTACTTGGAGAAGAACCTACAAAACAAGTATTTGTAGGAGGAGCTATTATATTATTTGGAATTGGTATGATATTATTTAGCAAACCAAAAAAAAAATAATGAAGAGGAAATGCATTCATTTAAATCAATTAAAGTAATTGATTCTGGAAAGTCAATAATTCTTCAAAGAAGTGACGATACATATGTGCGTTATCACTCTACATGGTTACGGGATAATGCTCTTGATGAAAAAACAAGAGATGTTAACAGTGGACAACGTTTAATTACTATTTCAGATATACCAACTAATATATCCATTAAGTCTGCTAAGCTTGATAAAGCAGGCAAGAATATATTTTTGACTTTTTTACCAGAGAATAAAGATGTTTCATTTTCTACAAATTGGCTTGAGTCTCATGCATATGATAAAAAACAAAACAAAGAAAAAGGCTGGATTCATTCTGATTTAAAAGTTTGGAATAAAGATATGTCAAAACATATTCCAATTATTAATTACAAAACAGCCGAACTAAACAAACCTCAGTTTCTTCAATGGCTAAAGTCGCTTTATCGTTATGGTTTTGCAAAAATGACCGGAGGAAAAATAGAATCTGGAGCACTTATTCAAATAGCAGATCTATTTGGTTATGTACGTGAAACAAATTATGGTAAATGGTTTGAAGTTCAATCAGAAGTAAATGCGATTAATTTAGCATACACCAATCTTGGTTTACAAGCTCACACAGATAACCCTTACCGAGATCCAGTTCCAACTATACAAATTCTTTATTGTTTAGAAAACTCAGTTTCTGGCGGAGATTCAACAGTTGTAGATGGTTTTAATGTAGCTTTGCGCTTAAAAAATGAAAATCCTGATTATTTTAATTTATTATCTAAATACTGCGCTCGTTTCGAATTTAATGCAAAATCAGAAGTTCATTTACAATCTCGAAGACCAATAATTGAATTATCGCCAGATGGAGAATTAATTACAATTCGTTTTAATAATCGTTCCGCAGCACCTTTTACCGACGTTCCTTATGAAGATATGAACAATTATTATAAAGCTTATCGTGCATTTTCAGATATTATTAATGATCCATCACTAGCAGTTAATTTTAAATTAAATCCAGGAGAATGTTTTATAATAGATAATACTAGAGTTCTTCATGCACGAACAGCTTACTCAGGTCAAGGAAAACGTTGGTTACAAGGATGTTACGTTGATAAAGATGGACTTCTATCTACAATTCTTACATTGTCTAAAAAATTATGAGTAAATCCATACCAAAAAACGTAAAGGCAGTAGTTATCGGAGGAGGTGTGGCTGGATGTTCTACCGCTTACCATTTAGCAAAATTCGGATGGAAAGATGTTATTTTATTTGAAAGAGATCAACTTACATCGGGTACCACGTGGCATGCGGCTGGATTAGTAAGTCAGCTAGGTCCTTCTGCAGCTGTTACTAAAATAAGAAAATATACAACAGATTTATATAAAGAATTAGAAAAAAAAATAGGTTTTTCTGCGGGACTAAAATTAAACGGCGCTTTATCCATAGCAACAACCCAAGGAAGATGGCAAGAGTTACAAAGACAAGCAACCACAGCACAATTGTTTGATGTTCATGTAGAAGTATTAAATATTAATCAAATAAAAAAAATTTATCCGATAGTAAATGAGAAAGATATTTTAGGTGGTATTTTTATGCCAGGCGATGGACAAGCGGATCCGATTGGAGTGACCAACTTATTAGCAAAAGCTGCAAAAGAGTTAGGTGTTCAAATATTTGAAAAAAGTCCTGTTGAAAAAATTTTAATCAAAAATGGAAGAGTTTCTGGAGTTAAAGTAAATGGCCAGACCGTTGAATGCGAATATCTAGTTTTGGCGACCGGAATGTGGTCTAGACAGATAGGAGAAGAGCTGGGAGTTAGTATACCTTTATATCCTGCAGAGCATTTTTATATTATTACTGAACCGATTAAAGATTTGCCTAAAAACTTGGCTGTATTAAGAGATTTTGACGATAGGTTATATTTAAAGGAAGATGCTGGCAAATTATTAGTAGGAATTTTTGAAGGAAAATCAATTCCAGCTTTTGAAAAAACAAATAAAGTTCCCAATGATTTCTCGTTCGGTGAATTTCCTGAAAATTTTGATCACTTTGAACCCTATTTAGAAGCTTCATTTAAACGTGTTCCGCTTTTAGAAAAGGCAGGAGTTAGAAAATTTTTTGCAGGACCAGAATCTTTTACTCCCGATACAAATACACTATTAGGGGAAGTTCCTGAAATTAAAAACTTTTTTGTTTGTTGCGGGTTTAATAGTATTGGAATTGGTAGTGGTGGTGGAGCTGGAAAAGTAACAGCAGAATGGATGATGAATGGTCATATTAATGAAGATTTGTTTATATATGATATAAAAAGATTTCAAAAATTTCATTCAGGAATTAATTTTATTAAAGAAAGAATAACCGAAACCTTAGGCGATTTGTATGGAATGCATTGGCCATACAAACAGCACAAAACATCAAGAAACAAAAAATTATTTCCATATCATGAAGAGCTAAAAAAAGCTGGGGCTTGTTTTGGGGTATCGTCAGGTTATGAAAGACCACTTTGGTTTGCTATAAATGCTGAAATACCAGAGCTTAAATATAGCTATAATTACCAAAATTGGTATCCATCAGTAGAATTTGAAACTAAAAATGCAAGAAAGAATGTTGGCTTATTCGATTTAACTGCTTTTTCCAAGTACGATTTAAAAGGAGAAAAGACGCATAGTGAATTGCAAAAAATTTGTACTGCTAACGTTAAAAATGAAATTGGAAAAACTACTTACACTCAAATGTTAAATGAAGATGGTGGAATAGAAACGGACTTGACAGTTGTTTGTATGGATAAAAATTATTTTAGAATTGTTACTTCCGCAGCAAACAGAGAGCATGATAAGTTTCATATATTAAAATATTTATCAAAAGAAGTAGAATTTAAGGATGTTACAGATGATGTTGCTTGCCTTGGTGTGTTTGGTCCTAAAAGCAGAAGTTTAATGTCAAAATTGTCAAATGATGATTTTTCAAATGAAAATTTTAAATTTGGTACAAGCAAAGAAATTAAAATAAATAATAAAAAAATATGGGCACAAAGACTATCTTATGTAGGAGAGCTAGGTTTTGAACTTTATATAAAGATGGATGAATCAAAAGAAATATACAATTTAATAGTAGATAAAGGTAAAGAGTTTAATCTTTGCCATTGCGGCATGTTTGCTATGGATACAATGAGAATGGAGAAGGGATATGTGCACTGGGGTCATGACATGTCACCGGAAGAAAATCAATATCAGGCAGGTTTGAAATTTGCAGTAAGTTTCAAAAAAAATATTGATTTTGTTGGAAAAAAAGCAATTGAAAAAATAAAAAATCAAAAAATTAAAAAAAAGATGATCATGTTAACTTTAAAAAATAGCAAACCAGGATCACCATTATTGCTTCATGACGAACCTATTTACTGTGATGGTAAAATAGTTGGAAGAACCACTTCAGGAAATTATTCATTTAATTATGAAAAAAATATGTCTTTCGGCTATTTAAATTTAACTTCTCCAATAAAAGAACTAGTGAAAAAAACCTTTTTTATTGAAGTTGAAAAAAAACAACATGAAGCAATTTTACAAACTAGACCGCTTCACGATCCAGAAAATAAAATAACCAAAAGTTAAAAGGAGGAAAAATGAAAATTGGTTTTATAGGGTTAGGTAATGTGGGAGGTAAACTTGCTGGAAGCTTATTAAGAAATAAATTTAATTTAACAGTTATAGATTTAGATACTAGTCTAGTAAAAGATTTTGTTTCCCAAGGATCTGTATCAGCAAAATCTCCAAAAGAATTAGCAGAAAAAGTTGATTTAATAATAACATGTCTGCCATCTCCTAAAATTTGTGCAGAGGTAATGGAAAAAAAAGATGGAGTCATAGAAGGACTTTCGAAGGAAAAAATTTGGTTAGAAATGAGTACAACGGATGATAAAGAAGTAAAAAGAATAGGCGAACTAGTAAAATCAAAAGGAGCTATTCCACTAGATGCCCCTGTCAGTGGAGGTTGCCATCGTGCAGCAACTGGGAATATTGCTATATTTGTTGGCGGTGAAAGAAAATCTTTTGAAAAAATATTACCTGTATTGACTACAATGGGTCGACAAATTTTGCATACTGGTGAACTCGGGACAGCATCAATTTTAAAAGTTATTACAAATTATTTAGCTTCAACTCATTTAGCAGCTTTAGGTGAAGCGTGGGCCGTGGCCAAAAAATCAAACTTAGATATAAAAAAAACATTTAAAGGTATTCAAGTTTCATCTGGCAATTCATTTGTTCATGAAACTGAAAGCCAAGTAATTTTAAATGGTTCTTACAATATAAATTTTACTATGGATTTAGTGGAAAAGGACATGACTTTGTTTAATAATTTATCAAAAAAACTAAATATACCTTTAGAAATTTCACCTTTAGTTCTGAGTATTTTTAAAGATGCTCATAAAAAATATGGATCAAGAGCATGGTCCTCAATGGTTGTTAAA
>CACEPH010000033.1 GCA_902561465.1 uncultured Pelagibacteraceae bacterium | reverse complement strand
ATAATTCCAATTGGAGAAGAAACTACAGTACTAGAGAATTACATAAATAAAAAGGTATTAGAAAAACAATCACTAAATTTGGGAGATGTTAAAATAGTAAGAGAAGAACTGAATGAAATTTTTAAAACAAAAAACTTATTATCAAAAAAAAGTGATTATATTTTTACTGATAAATCTTTAAATAATTTTTTTTATTTAAAATTGATTAATGATATTTATCCAAATGCTAAAATAATTAATTGCAATAGAAACCCACTTGCTTCAATTATGTCAATTTTACAGAATAATTTAACCGAATTAGCTTGGACGCATGATATAAAAAACATTTTTAAGTACTTTAATAATTATTTTAATATTATTGAAAATTTTAATAACTCTAATCCTAATAAAATTTATAATTTGGAAATTGAAAAATTGAGTAATTATCCTGAAGTGGAGTCCAAAAAGTTAATGAAGTATTGTGAACTTCCTTGGGACAAAAATTGTCTAGAATTTTATAAGAGAAAGGATTTAATTTCAAAGACTGCTAGTAATATACAAATTAGAAAAGGTATTTTTAAACATTCGTTGGAAAAATATTTACCTTATAAAAATCTTTTATCTAAGTATGGCGATAAGTATTCATGGTTTGAAACAACATGACAATTTATGCTTTATCAAGCGGCCCAGGTATTTCTGGCGTAGCTGTTATAAGAGTTTCTGGCAAAAACACAGCAGAAGTAGTAAAAAAATTAACAGGATCAAAATTACCAGCACCAAGAGTAGCTACCCTCAAAAAATTCAATAAAAATGGGGGAAAAGAGACGATTGATGAGGGGGTAATTATATGGTTTCCCGGCCCAAATAGCTACACAGGAGAGGATTTGGCGGAATTTCATGTCCACGGTAGCCGCGCCGTCATCAAAGCTATGCAAACTTACATAGGAAAAATAAAAAATTGTCGTTTGGCAGAGCCTGGAGAGTTTACAAAAAGAGCATTTCAGAACGGGAGAATAAACTTACTTAAAGCTGAAAGCATTGCTGATTTAATTTCAGCAGAAACAGAAATTCAAAGAAAACAAGCACTAAAAATTATGAGCGGCAGATCATCAGATACATTTAACTCATGGAGGCAAAAACTATTAAAAATTTTATCTCATGTTGAGGCAAAAATTGATTTTCCAGAAGAAGATTTACCTAAAAATATTTTTAAAAAAATACAAAAAACATCAAACAACGTATTAAGAGAAATTAAAAAAACATTAAATGATCAAAAAGTTGGTGAAAGAATAAGAGAAGGTTTTAAAATAGCAATTGTTGGACCTCCAAATTCAGGTAAATCTAGTCTTTTAAATTATCTATCAAAAAGAGAAGTAGCGATAGTTTCAGAAATTGCTGGCACAACGAGAGATGTAATAGAAACCCATCTTAATCTTGATGGTTATCCCGTGATTGTTTCTGATACGGCGGGAATTAGAAGTTCAAAAAATGAAATAGAAAAAAAAGGAATTAAAATAGCTTTAAACCGTGCTGAAGATGCTGATTTAAAGCTAATCATTGTATCAGCAAAAAACATTGATTTTACTAGCGTTTTGAAGAAATTACTAACAAAAAATGCTCTTTTAGTCGTAAATAAATCTGATTTAGTAAAAGGAAAGTTAAATGGTAAATTTAAAAAATATGAACATGTTTTAATATCAATAAAAAAAGATTTAAATTTAAATAAATTGATCTTAAAAATAAAAAGTAAATTAAAAAATAAATTTACAACAACAGAAGACATCTTAATAACTCGAGAAAGACATAGGCAAAATCTAATAAATTGTGTTCGACATTTAGAAAGATTTCAAAAGAAGAAATCCGCTCAGGATTTTGATAAAGCTGCTGAAGATTTAAGGCTAGCCACAAGACACCTTGGAGTGATCGTTGGGAAAGTGGATGTAGAGGAGCTATTAGGTAGTATTTTCAACGATTTTTGCATTGGCAAATAAACCAGCAATCAGCTTGTAAATCCATATATCATCTATAAATTCAAAGTATGAAGGATGATTTGTCATTTGATGTAGTGGTAATTGGCGGAGGTCATGCAGGTTGTGAAGCAGCTGCCGCTTCAGCTAGAATGGGAGTTAACACCGGTTTATTTACTCATAAAATAGAAACTATAGGAGAGATGTCTTGCAATCCGGCTATTGGAGGTTTGGGTAAAGGACATCTTGTGAAAGAGATCGACGCCCTAGATGGAGTGATGGGCATTATAGCCGATAAGTCTGGCATTCAGTTTAGATTGTTAAATAGAAGTAGAGGACCAGCAGTACGAGGTCCTAGGACTCAATCAGATCGAGCTTTATATAAGAAATACATGCAAAAAACGCTCTTAAGTTATTGTAATTTAAAGGTTTTTTCGGACCCCGTAATTGAGTTTATTTTTTACAAAAATCAAGTAGTCGGCTTTCATACAAAGTCAGGAAAAAAAATAAATTGTAAAAAAATGATTTTAACTACGGGAACTTTTCTAAATGGACTGATCCATATTGGAGATGAAAGAACCCCAGCAGGTCGACATAATGAAAAACCATCGACAGGTTTAAGTGAACAGTTAGAAAAATTTAAAATGAAATTAGGAAGACTAAAAACTGGAACTCCACCACGATTAGATGGATCTACAATTAATTATGAAAATTTGGAAAAGCAAGATGCTGACACTGATCCAGAATATTTTTCTTTTTTAACAAAAAAAACTTATAACAAACAAATTGCTTGCAGCGTTACTTATACAAATAAAAAAGTTCATGAGATTATAAAAAATAATTTAAACAAAAGTGCAATGTACTCTGGCAGCATAAAAGGTGTGGGACCTAGATACTGTCCGTCTATTGAAGACAAGATTGTAAAATTTTCTGACAAGACAAGACATCAAATTTTTTTAGAACCCGAAGGTTTAAATGATAATACCGTCTATCCAAACGGCATTTCGACGTCTTTACCAGCCGATGTGCAGGCTGAAATATTGAGTAAAATCAATGGCTTAGAACGAACTCACATAATAAGACCTGGATACGCTATTGAGTATGATTATGTCGACCCTAGAGAGCTAAATTTAACTTTAGAAACAAAAAAAATAAAATCACTCTACTTAGCTGGACAGATAAATGGAACAACAGGTTATGAAGAAGCTGCGGCTCAAGGACTGATGGCTGGAATTAATGCTGCGTTAGCAATTAAAAAACATGAACCATTAATTTTAGATCGTGCCCAGGCTTACATAGGAGTTATGATAGATGATTTAGTTACGAAAGGAGTTGCTGAACCATATCGAATGTTTACGTCGCGTGCAGAATACAGATTAAGTTTAAGAGCAGACAATGCAGATACAAGATTAACTCAATTAGGAATTAATATTGGGTTAGTTCAGACTAAACGAGCTGAACTTTTTACAAAAAAAGTTAATAAAATCAATGAGTTAAGTAATAGTTTAAAAAGCTTGAAAATTTCTCCCAATGTAGCAGAAAAATTTAATATTAAAGTAGCAAAAGACGGAGTTAAAAGATCGGCATTTGAAATTTTATCTAGAGAAGGAGTCACTTTTAAAAATTTAAGATCTATTTGGAAGAAAATACCTAAAGCATCTAGGGATGAGGAGCAGCAAATTGAGATTAGCGCCCATTACTCAGGTTATTTGCAAAAGCAAGAAGCTGACATCATTGCATTTAGAAAAGATGAAAATTTGAAAATACCCGAAAATATTGATTATAGTAGATTAAGTGGATTATCTAACGAAGTTAAGAGCAAATTTAAGCTAATTAGACCTAAAACTTTAGGACAAGCTTTAAGAATAGATGGAATAACTCCAGCGGCAGTCTATATTTTACTTTCACACGTGAAAAAAGGCTCAAAAAAGCTTATAAGAGCATAGATGGATAAAGCTATCCAGATAGACACATTTACTAGATTTACTCAAGTTTCACGTGAAACAATCATAAGTTTAAAAAACTATGAAGATTATCTAGTTTCAGCTAATAAAAATCTTAACTTAATTGGAAATTCAACAATTAAGGACATATGGTATAGGCATTTTTTAGATAGTGCACAAGTCATTGATTTCATTGATAAAAATGATAAAACGTTGGTAGATATAGGTTCTGGAGCTGGTTTTCCTGGATTAATTCTAGCTATTCTATCCAAAGATAGGAAAATTCCTTTAAAAATAAAATTAATAGAAAAAAGTACAAAAAAAGTAATCTTTCTAAAAGAATTAATTAATAAACTTTGCCTGGATGTAGAAGTAGTGCATCAGAATATTTTAGAAAAGCCAAAAAAATTATCTGAAGATATTTTCGTAGCAAGAGCATTCAAGCCTCTACAAATAATTTTAGAACTTATTCACAATAATGCTGAAAATTGGAAAAAAATTTTTATTTTTCTAGGAAAAACTGGAAAAAACGAACTACTTCAAGCTTCAAAAAGTTGGGATATTAAGTATAAGCAAAGAAAGAGTGTTACAAGCAATGATTCGTTTTTATTGGAAATTAATAATTTAAAAAAAAAGTAAATTGAAAAATACTCAAATTATTTCTGTTATAAATCAAAAAGGTGGAGTAGGCAAAACTACTACTGTAATAAATTTAGGAACGGCACTTTCGTTTAAAGGAAAAAAAATTTTAATAATTGATTTAGATCCTCAAGGTAATGCAACGACTGGATTTGGTTTATCCAACAATGATGATA
>CACEPH010000032.1 GCA_902561465.1 uncultured Pelagibacteraceae bacterium | reverse complement strand
TATGTGTTTTATATATTAGAGGGGATTTGCCATGACTATCTTTTTTCAAATGTTCTTGCAAAGAAAGTATTTTATTTTTTTTAAAAAAATACAAAAAATAAGAAATCCATAAATCATCATATAAAAAAAGTTCTTTATAATTTTTTACAACTTCATCATAAAAATTTTTTATGCCTACTAAATTATTTGTATTTATCGCAAAACCATCTGCTCCTTGACCAATGCCAAAATTTCCTAGCGGATGTACATAAAAACTATAAGCATTATTGGATGCTTTAGAATAAAAATAAAAAAATTTTTCTATCATATAATCTCTATAAACATGATCGTCATCAGCTAAAATTAACAAAGAATTTTTTTTAAACTTATTTAAAGAACCTAATAATTTTGTTCCAGGGCCACAATCTTCACATCGTGTGACCTCAACAATATTACTATTAAATTTAGGTATTTGGTTGTCTTCAATAGTTTCAGAAAAACGCTCGTATTTGTAAGGTATATTAATAAAAATTTTATTAGGTTTTAATGTCTGGTTTAATAAAGACTCAACAGTCTCATTTAGGTTTTTTAATCTTTGTGGAATTGTGCTTATAGAAACGTAAATCATCTCATTTATAATTTAGAACCAAAATAATAATCAGAATTTTCTTCCATTAATTTTAACAAATCTTCAGGAAAAAATGTTTTATCTATTTTTTTTGCTTTAACTTTTCTATGAAATAAATCAGCTCCAGTTTTTTGACAATTAATTATATGATCTAAATTTTTAAATTTATCATTATTAAATTCTTTATGAGCAATAGATTCAAGTTTTTCTTTAACTTTTTGCGGCCCGCCAAATGATGAGAAACTCCAACCAGCATTATTAAAATGAGATATTATATTTCTATCTCTTCTATGCTGATTAGGGGAATAGTCGTTACATAATTGTACAGTAGTTACTATACTTCCTAACCAACTCTCAAGTTTTAGGAAATTACAATTCAAATGAAACAAATATTGTTCAAAAGCTACTGGGGCAATTTTTTTAAAATCACAAGACTTTATAAAATTTAACTTTTCTATAGATGGAATTTCATCCACGTCACTTATGATCAAGATATCTTGATCTGAAAATTTTTGACAAGCATTTTTAATATAATTTCTTTGAAAATTTTCAATTCTCCAAGCATCGTCACCTTTTACATTATCAATTATCCAACTTTCCTCATTTTTTATTTTTTCTGGATCAATATTAATTTGGTGATATTGAATTTTTTTTGAAAACTCTTTTAAATTATTTTCTAGAATTTTTGGAAAATTCCACGCTTTTTTTTTGCCTTGATGAGTAATATCTGCTTCTATTACCACAAAATAGTCAACTATTTTATTTAAATATCTGATTCTTAGTTCGGTTAGTTCAGTTTCGTTAAAAAAAAGGAAAGAGTCAATTAGCATTGTTTTATTATATATATATATCAAGTCTTGATTTGTATATTTTTAAATTTATAAATTATTTTTATGAGTACTATTAAAGTTTCTATATTAGGTGCTGATGGATATACGTGTCAAATACCAAGAATCAAAGAAGGCATGATGGCACTAGGTCACATTCTAACAAAAGATTCTCCTGATTTAATATACTCTAATGATCCTAGAGGATATGAGGAAGCTCTTAAATTAAAAGAAAAATATCCAAAAGCTTATTTAATATTTAATTTTTTAGATATTCCTTGGCACATGCCAAATATTGAAGAACAAGCCGAGCTATTGGTTAAACACTTTCTACTAAAAGCTGATGTGGTAACTGTAATAAGTTTTAAAGTTCAAAATGATCTATCAAAATTTTATAATAAAAAAACTCACGTAATTTATAATCCAATAAAAGATGTTAGCTATGATGAAAAAATAAAAAAAAATAATATTTTTTTTTACGTTGGTAGATTTTCTGACCCTGTAAAAAGATTTAGTCTTGTTAAAGAGAGTATTTCAAAAATTAAAGACGGCGAAAAAAATATAAAAATTTGCGGCGAGAAGGACCCCCCTGGGTTTGGTAATTACCTTGGAATTATAAAAGACAAACATTTAAATGAAATCTACAACTCTTCTAAATATGTATTGTTACCGTCCAAGGCAGAAGGAATTGGTTTGCCCATGATTGAAGGAATGGTTTGTGGAGCCGTTCCAATAATGTGCTCTGATAATTTAACTGCACAAGAATTTGCTCCTTCTGATTTTATTTGTGAACCTAATGCTGAATCAATAGTTAAAAAAATAGAGGAATTAGAAAAAGACTATGAGGATAAAAGAAAAATAGCATTGAAACTAGGGAAAAAATATAAAATTCAATTTGACAAAAAAAGTATAGCAAAAAATATTATTGATATTTTTAACTTTAGATAAAATTGGTGGGCCCGCCAGGATTCGAACCTGGGACCAATACATTATGAGTGTACTGCTCTAACCAGCTGAGCTACAGGCCCTTTGTTAAGTATTTAATCACTTTTTATAACTTTTCAAATTAAAATCTACCTAAAAATTCTCGTTATAATAAAATAATTTTTCTAGCGAACAACAGACCAACCTCTTCCTTCTAAGCACTTTTTTATAATCAATCCTCGTTCTGTAAATTCAGGTAATATTAAAACTTTTTCTATGTTATGTTGTGAGCTAGGAATTGTTTGTTTAGCAAGTTTTTTACAAGAAGAAAGATCGTCATCATATCTTTCTAGATCTGCGCCTTTTTTTTCAGAACCTCTATAATCGATAACAGGTTTATAGTCGGCACAAGAGGAGATAAAAAATAACAGGACAATCAAACTACATATCTTTATCCAGAATGACATATCCTCTTCCTTCCATACATCTTTCGGTAAAAATACGAGTCTTCTTTTTATTTACATCTTGGTTAGCTGCAATTTCTTGGCATGTAAAAAGATCATCATGATAACGTTTAAGATCCGCACCTTTTAAATGAGATCCTCTGCTATCAATAATAGGTGTGTGGTTATAAGTGCTGCACGCCGAAAAAAAACCTAACACAAATAAAATGATTACACTCTTTCTCATAAAATTATCCTATCTTAGTTTACTTTAATTCAATATTCAAATATACCCTAGTTCATTCATTTCAAATTTAAATTCATTCATAATTTTACTAGAAATTTTTGTATCTAATAGGGCTTTCCAATCATTTTTTTTTCCCAAATGAAAAAATTTGTTCTTTTGTCCTTCGTCAAAACCATGTTTTTCTTCGTACTTTTTAAAATCTTCAAACTGTGTAGTATTAATTGAATTTATAAGTCTATTTTCATCATATTTAATATTTGCGTGTTCATTTAAAAAATTTAATATTTTCCTAAAAGTATTTTTTGAATCATTAATTAAATCTTCATATTTTATAATTATTTTATTTTTTGTATTAGAATTTTTCCAAGACAGGTAATGAGTTTTCCAACTAGCAACATGTGTGGCTGGAAATAATTCACCGCTAACACGTGGATAAATTATATATCTTTCATCAGTTAAAATTTTATAACTTTCTTCTTGTGTTTTGCCAAAATGATTTGACATTGAAAGAACAACATTTCTCGGATCTCTTGCTATATAAATAAAAACCAGAGAACTATTATTTGTGGCGAAAAAATTTCCATTAATATTACATAAAGCACTGTGTGTTTTAAGAAATGTAATTTTTTTATTTAAATTAATAGCCTCTTGAGCTTTAATCCAGTACTTTGAAATCTCCTTAAGATTATGAAAATTTTTTTTGTCCATAAATTGATTTAAAAGATCGTGCTGAGGAAATTCTTCAATTTTATCTAATAAATTAAAATTAAAATTTCCATCGGAGGAATTCAAATACGCGCTTAGAAAAGCTCTGACCCACGTATTTCCGCTTTTGGGATAAGATGTTAACCAAACAATCATATTGCTTTTTTATTCTACTCCTCTTTTTGCGAAATGCCCGTAACTTCTTTTTTAAGAGAATTAATAGCTTCTAATCTTGATTTGGAATTAGAAATTTGTTTACTTAATTCCTTGTTTCCTAGAGTGCTATAAATTTTAGAAATAAGATGGTAAATTTTATCATTTGCCTTAAACTCAGTTGCAATCAATAAAGCGTCTAAAGCCATATAATATAATTTATTAATAAAAAAAATTTTACTTCTTAAATAAAGATATTCCGTATCCTTAAAGAATTCAGAGCCTAGTTTTGAAAGTTCTAATTCGGCTTCGTTAATTTTTTTAATTTTTATTAACCTGTCAATTTTTTCTAGTTGAATTTTACTCATAAAATAATTTTACTTTTTATAAAATCCTGAATGCTATTTTTTTTTTCTTTCCACCAAATTTTGCATTCTGCCCTCTTTTTTTCAATTTGTTCATGGCTCCAACCTTGAACAATAGGTTTTGCATCTAACCATTTATCAATTTTTAAAAATGGATTTCCTGGAAATAAACGGTCATAATATTTATATGCATTTTCAACGATTGGTATGCAGCCACATTCTAAAGCTTCGTACACTCTGTAAGTTTCTGGATGAAAAAAACCATTTGGACACGGAATAAAATCAGTTGAAGATAAAACATCGTTCATTTCATCAACAGAAATTATGTTTTTGTCAAATTTCTTAGTTTTGTGACAAAAAAAAGGTTTAATGTTAGAAAATTGATATAACAAATCATGCCTGCTAGACTTGTGAGGCGTGCCCGTAAAGGCCCATCTATATTTTCTATTTGTTTTTTCTTTATTAAGAACTCCTGATTTATAACCTATAGGTATGCACATTACTTTTTCATTGTTAAAATATTTGCTAGAACAAAAAGACCTCCATATATAGTCACAACTATTATAAACACCGGATAAATTATGAAATCCAAACTCATCACCTAGATGAAATAAAAATATTTTTGAAC
>CACEPH010000031.1 GCA_902561465.1 uncultured Pelagibacteraceae bacterium | reverse complement strand
CAGCTATATGAGTTCCATTTTTATAGTCACCATCATCGGTATGGCGAACAGTATATATATTAATTCCTTCGGGTTTTAAAATTCGTAATATTTCTTTATTTAAATTTTCAAGATCATCATTAGATAGCGCCATACAATAAAGCATGTGTGAAAAAAATCCATCAATACTGTTGTCATCAAAAGGTAATCTTTTTCTTACGTCAAAAATTTGTGTTTTTATAAACTTCGTAAGATTTAATTTTTTTGATTTATTTTTAATAATTTCAATTGCCTTTTGGCTATAATCCAAAGCTTCTACTTGAATAGAGTTTTTAGCAAAAAATATTGTATCTCTACCAAGGCCCGCGCCTAGTTCAATAATTTTTTTATTTTTAAAAAAATTAAGTGATTTGACCGCTGCTATGCTTGGTTCGTTGCCAAACATCTCAGGCTTACTTGAGAAATTTTTTTCCCAATGCTGAGATTGTTGGTTTAATATTTTTTTGTCCAATCTATTTAGTAGGGTCTGGAACTTTACGTAAATACGGTTTCAAAGCTTTCCATCCATTAGGATATAGCTTTTTAGCCTCTTCATCTTTAACAGCTGGAACGATAATTACATCTTCACCTTTTTTCCAGTCCGCAGGAGTAGCGACTTTGTGTTTTGCTGTCATTTGCATAGAGTCGATAGCTCGCAGTATTTCTAAAAAGTTTCTACCAGTAGCCATTGGGTAAGTTAAAAATAAACCAATTCTTTTGTCTGGTCTGATAATAAATACAGTTCTAACTGTTTGATTATCTACAGCGGTACGTCCCATTGATGTAACACCAGCGTCACCTTCAAGCATGCTATAAAGTTTTGCAACTTCTAGTTTTTCATCTGCAATAATTGGATAATCAGGCTTGGTCCCAGTTACGTCTTTAATATCCTCTAACCATTTCACATGGTCAGAAACTGGATCTACACTAAGTCCAATAACCTTAACATTTCTTTTTTCAAACTCAGGCTTCATTTTAGCTAATGATCCTAATTCAGTTGTGCATACAGGCGTAAAATCTTTTGGATGTGAAAATAGCACTCCCCAACTATCACCCAACCACTCATGAAAAGATATATCTCCTGCAGAAGTCTTTGCTTTGAAGTCAGGAGCTACACTATTTATTTTTAATGTCATAAAGTATTCCCTCTTATATTGTTATTAAAAAATTAATATAAGCAAGATTGATTTGCTTTGCAATTTTTTATAAAATTTTAAAAAATTATGATTTTCAAACAATTATTTGATATCACGTCTTCAACCTACACGTACATAATTTCTAGCGGCAAAGGTAGAGAGGCTCTAATTATCGATCCAGTAATTGAAAATACCAAAGAATATTTAAGTTTATTAAAAGAATTAGATTTAAAGCTTGTAAAAGTAATAGACACACACATTCATGCAGATCATATTTCAGGTTTAAGTGAATTGGCTAAAAAAACAAGTTGTTCAAAAATTATGGGTGAACACTCAGCTTCTGAAGTTATAGATATTAAAGTAAAAGATAATGAAAAAATAAAAATTGAAAATCTAGAGTTAATATCAATGCATACTCCAGGCCACACAGATTGTTCCTATAGTTTTTTAATGAAAGATAGAGTATTTACTGGAGATACTTTATTAATAAATGGAACGGGCAGAACTGATTTCCAAAATGGAAACCCTATTGATCAATATCATTCTTTGTTTAACAGAATTTTAAAGTTACCAGAAAAAACATTAGTTTATCCTGCTCATGATTATAAAGGCAATACAGTAAGTTCCATTGGCGAGCAGAAAAAAAACAATCCTAGACTGCAGGTAGACTCAGCAGAACAATATGCTGAAATAATGAATAACTTAAATCTAGCAAATCCAAAAATGATGGATATTGCAGTTCCAGCTAACATTAGCGGACGTACTTTAGATCAATTATAATTAATAAAAAATTTTATAAACTAAGCGACTACTTTAATTTTCTAAAAGAGAATTAAGTTTACCCTGAACTTCTAAAGCTTTTAATTCTTGATATCCACCCACGTAAGTTTCGCCTATAAAGATTTGAGGAATAGTTCTCGCTCCATTTGTTTTTTCTTGCATTTCTTGCCTTTTTGATGGATCAACTGCTATATCAAATTCTGTATAACTAACTTTTTTTTTATTTAACAAATGCTTTGCCGCAGAGCAAAAATTGCACATGGGACCTGTATAAATTACCACTTTTTTCATTAGTATATTATATGTTAAAAGCTAGAAATGTTTCCACTTAATTATATATTAAATATATAGTTTAATTATGTTTCCTGAAAACTACTTAATTTATATTCAGTTAATACTGTTTTATTTTATCACGCCTGGACCACCTCGGGTTTTAATAGTTGCATACACAATAAGTCATGGTTTAAAAAAATCTGTTTGGACGGCTCTCGGCGACATATCTGCTAACTTTGTTCAAGCTACCCTAGTTACTTTTGTTATTGGAAGTTTACTTATAGATAATCCAAGTATTTTTAAATATGTTAAGTGGGCCGCTATTTTGTATTTATTATACTTAGCTTACGAGATATTTTCACAAAAAATTCAAAAAGTAGATATTGGTTATAAAAATTCAAAAACCAATTTAGCTATGTTTAGAGATGGATTCATAACTGCTGGCCTTAGTCCAAAAGCATTAGTTTTTTTTGGTACAATTTTTCTTTCTTTTATAAATTTTGAAAAAAATGTTATTTCCCAATTTTTAATCTTAATTTTTACTTGGATGTCTTTAGATTTTTTAAGTATGGCTTAAAGACAATCCTAGAATTTTAAACACAATCTCAGCGTGTGTTCTTATAATTATAGCTATCTATATTGCCTTCATGCAAAATTATTAAAACTTAAATCTATTGTCATTTTTTTTGAAAGATAGTTTAATGGTATAATTAATAATTATTAAGAGGGAATATAATGAATAAAATATTTAAATTTGCATTAGTTATTCTTTCTACGCTTGGACTAATTTTAGGAACTACTTCAACTTCTTTTTCAAAAGTTGAAGGAGATAAAATAATTTTAGGCGCAGCTGTTTCACTTACTGGAAAATATTCATCGAATGGTGTTCATACTCAAAACGGTTATAATATGGCCGTTGACAGAATTAACAGCATGGGTGGTGTTAAAGTAGGTGGCAAAACTTATAAATTTGACATTATCTATTATGATGATGAATCAAATCCTAAGAGAGCTGCTCAACTTGCAGAAAGATTAATTAATCAAGATGGTGTTGAGTTTATGCTTGGACCTTATAGTTCAGGTTTAACGAAAGCTATGGCTCCAGTTACTGAAAAGTATGGAGTTCCAATGGTTGAAGCAAATGGCGCATCTAGATCTTTGTTTACAAAAGGATACAAATATTTATTTGCAGTGTTAGCTCCAGCAAACTTATATCTTGATGTAGCTATTAGAACCGCTGTTGAATTAAATGGTGGCAAAGGTGTTAAAATAGCTCAAGCTTTTGAACAAGATGCTTTCTCGCAAGACGTTAGATTAGGAATTTTAGATGCAGCTAAAGAAACTGGTTCTGAAATTATAATTGACGATAAATTACCGAAAGAACTTAATGATATGGCAGCTACTTTAGCTAAAGTAAAAGCTACAAAACCTGATGTTTTAGTTGTATCTGGCCACACAAAAGGAGCCTTAACTGCTATCAGACAAATCGCTGAAATGAAAGTTGATGTTCCAATGCTTGCAATGACTCACTGCGATGCTGCAAAACTATCTAAGTAACATGGTAAAAATGCTCAGTACGCTTTATGCGCTTCTCAATGGCATAAAACTTTAACTTATAAAGATAAGTGGTTTAAAGATGGTATGACATATGACAAAGACTTTACTGAAATGTTTGGATATGCGCCGCCTTATCAAGCTGCTGAATCTTCAGCTGCTTTATTGGTTTTCAAAGATGCTTTTGAAAGAGCAAATTCTTTTGATCAAAAGAAAGTAAGAGATGCTCTTGCTGCTACTGATATGCAAACTTTTTATGGAAACATAAAATTTGCTCCTGGTGGTCAAAATGTTTCTAAACCAATGGTATTATTCCAAGTTATCTGTGATAGCTCTGGAAAATGTGAAAACAAAGTTGTTGCTCCACTTAAATGGGCTTCTGCTAAGTTAATTCACCCAATACCTAAGTGGTCTGAAAGATAAAAACTAATATTTAATGCCCCCTGAATTTTAGGGGGCATTTTTTTTCAATTAAAATTCTATGGACTTACTAATTTTTCAAGCACCAATTTTAATGGTCCAAGCATCAATGGATGGAATTCTTCTTGGCATCCTATTTGCTTTAATTGCATATGGAATGGCTCTTCAATGGGGAGTAATGAATATTATTAATATCGCACAAGGTGATCTTGTAATTCTAGGTGGTTATATTGCATACTTTATGTACATTTATGGAATTCATCCTGCATGGGGAGTAATAGTTTCACCATTAATTATGTATTTTGTGGGTATTGGAATTTACAAATTAGTTATCAATAAAGTTGTTGATAGAGATTTATTTATATCAATTCTAGCTACATTTGGGATCAGTATTCTTTTTATGCAATTAATGAATTTTGCATTTGGCGCAGATGTTGTTCTTGCAGTTTCTGGTTATGGAACAACCATGTTATTTGATAACTCTGTAACTTTACCTAACTCAAAAATATTTGCAGCAGTTATAAGTATTATTTTTGCAATTGGTTTAGTTATTTATATGAAGAAATCCAAACTTGGACGCGCAATCAGAGCAACGGCTCAGAATGCAAGAGCAGCAAAGATTTTAGGTGTCGATACTGAGAAGGTTTACGCAGCAACTTTTGGAATAAATGCAGCTCTATGTGGAGTAGCGGGAGCACTTATTTCAATTACATTTACTATTCATCCTTATATGGGATTACCGTACACAATCAGGTCTTTTATGATTGTGATTGTCGCAGGATTAGGGAACTTGCCTGGTGTTGCAATATCAGGAATGGGACTTGGTGTTTTTGAAGAGTTTGCAGACTATATACTAGGAACAGAATTTAG
>CACEPH010000030.1 GCA_902561465.1 uncultured Pelagibacteraceae bacterium | reverse complement strand
AGCGCTTATATGGACTAATTTTTTTATTCCCATTTCATTACATAAATTACTCAACAAATATGGAAATTCTGAATGAATTTGATTAAATTTTTGTTTTCTCGTTTCGTAAAGAATTCCTATAAGATTTATTGCATAATCGCAGTTATTTAAAACTCTTTTAACATCTTCAATATTGAAGATATTAGTTTTAATAAGCTCAATCTGTCCAGGGTTGCCCAGAGGTTTTAGGTAACCTTTTAAATAAGGGTTTCTGGTTGCCACTTTAACTCTATAGTCTAATTTTGTTATTTGTCTCATCAAATGTTTTCCAAGAAATCCTCCAGCCCCGAAAATAGCTATTATTTTTTGATTATTTTGCATTTTGACAACATTAACATTATATATGGGTTTAAGTATGACAAAAATTTTTAAATTTCAAGATGATTTAGATGCAAGCACAGTTAAAGAATTAGAAAAACATTCAAGTCTTGCAATTGATACCGAAGGTTCTGGTTTGCAAATCCCGCATAGAGATAAGCTTAGCTTGGTACAGTTTAGCACAGGAAATAATGATGCTTACATTGTGCAGCCGAACAGAAAAAATTATCAAGCACCAAATATAGTAAAAATTTTACAAAATGAGAAAATTACAAAAATTGGCCATTATTTAAGATATGATATTTCAGGCTTAGAATATTTTCTTAAGTGTAATATAAAAAATATTTTTGACACTAAAATAGCAAGTAAATTATGCAGAACATATTCGCAGTCACATGGTTTAAAAGATCTTGTAATGGAATTTTGTAATAAAAAAATGGATAAAAGACTCGGAAGTAGTGATTGGAACAAAAATTTAAATGAATTAACAGATGCTCAGCTACAATATTGCAGTAATGATGTTATATATTTACATAGAATAAAAGATGAACTGCATAAAATGTTGGTTAGAGAAAATAGGCTGGAGTTATACAATAGTTCTATTGAATTTTTAAAAACTAGAATAAAATTGGATCAAAGCGGATTTACTGAAGATATTTTTCAACACTAAATGAATAAAGATTTAAAAATAGCAAAAAAAACTGTTCAAGTAGAAATTAACGCTTTAAAAAAATTATTTTCTAGCTTTAGTCGCTCATCTCAGTTTTCAAAAGCAGTTAGTTTAATTTATAAAACCCGAGGTAAAGTTTTGGTTGTTGGAGTTGGAAAAAGCTATATCGTAGGAATTAAAGTAAGTTCAACCTTATCAAGCTTGGGAACACCAAGCGTGGCCTTTAACGCAACTGATTTACAACACGGTGGTCTTGGGGCCATACAAAAAAATCATGATATTTTATTAGTCTTTAGTGTTTCTGGAGAATCTTCGGAATTAAATAGTATATTAAAGTATGCCAATAGACATAACATCAGTGTTATTGGAGTTAGCTGCAAATCTTCTTCCATGCTTCTTCGTAATTCTACAATTAAAATTTTGCTTCCTAAAGTTGTAGAAGCTGGTCATAGTTTGGCTCCAACATCATCAAGTTTAAATTTTGTATCTTGGGGAGATTCTTTGGCCATCGCTTGCATGAAAAGAAAAAAATGGACTAACAAAAAATTTGTCTCGACACATCCCTCTGGGACGCTAGCTACATCTTTAATCTTGGTAAAAGATATTATGGCAAAAGGAAAGGAAATTCCCATAATCTCTTCAAATAAAAGTATAAGATATGCAATAAAAGAAATGTCCAAGAAAAAATTAGGCCTAGTATGTTGCAAAGAGAAGAGTGGAAAGATTAGCATTCTGACAGATGGAGATATACGTAGACATTCAAACAATTTATACAAAAAAAAAATTTTAAAAGTTTCTACAAAAAATCCAAATTGGATTTCAGATTCTGCAACAGCATTATCTGCAATTGAAAAAATGAATTCTAAGAAAATAACTTCTCTTTTAGTTGCTCGCAATCAAGATGTTAATAAAAAAATTAAAAATGTTGTTGGTATAATACATTTGCATCACTGCTTAAGTAGTGGAATCAAATGAAAAAAGAACATCAAAAAACACAAATAATTCTCATATCGATAGGTATATTTTTAATCCTAGCAACATACTTTTTTTATCCATATATGAAAAAAACACAATTTGCTAAGAACAAATCTATTCAAGAAGATGTGATGGAAAGTGCTGATGAAGATCAAGAATCTACATTTGAAAATATTCAATACCAAGGAATATATGATCTTGATAAAACTTTTACAGTTAATTCTGAAAAGGCGTATATTCTAAAAAATGATCCTGATATTGTTTATATGACTAATATGCATGTAATACTGTATTTAAGTAAAGGCAGAGTAGTAAATATAGTATCATCTCAAGGCAGGTACAATAAAGTGACTTATGACTGTTTTTTTGAAAAAAATGTTAAAGCTGTTGATGGAGAGACAAAAATACTTGCAGAAAATTTAGACCTACTGGCAACCGAAAATTTAGTAAATATTTACAATAATGTTAGAATAAATTATCCCACGGGCTCTCTGGAAGCAGATAAAATAGATTATGATTTTGAAACAAAATATTTTAAAGTCTCAATGTTCAATGATGAAGCTGTAAAAATGAAAGTATTTAAATGAGTAATATAAAAAAATTTAGGGTCATAAAATTTAAATCTAAACCTGTTTTTTCAGCCAAAAATATATCCAAATCTTTTGGATCAAGAGTTATATTGAGAAAAATTGACATTAATTTAAATAAAGGAGAGATGCTTGGCCTGTTGGGAAGTAATGGGGCTGGGAAAAGCACCTTCATGAATATTGTATTGGGCTTATTAAAACCTGACTACGGTGATATTTTTTTAGATAAAACAAAATTAACTAATTTAGCAATTCATGAAAGATCAAATATAGGAATAGGTTATTTACCTCAACAAACTTCAATCTTTAGAGGCCTTACAGTCTATGAAAATTTATTAGGAATTGCACAAATAGTTAAAAAAAATACTGAGGAACAAAAGGCAATAGTCGAACAATTAATGGCTGAATTTTCAATTACACATTTGAGAGATATTAAAGCAACAGCTTTGTCCGGGGGCGAACGAAGAAGAACCGAAATAGCAAGATGTTTAATAAATAATCCTAAAGTATTATTGCTAGACGAACCTTTTGCTGGAGTAGACTTGCTTTCAATACAGGATATAAAAGGACTGCTATTAAAATTGCAGACAAGAGGATGCGCAGTATTGGTAACAGATCATAATGCTTCTCAGCTTCTTAGCGTTGTAGATCGAGCTTACGTAATTGCTAACGGAATAATAGTTGCAAATGGTACTCCTCGCCAAATCGTAAACACTAGTGAAGCAAAAAAATTATATTTTGGTGAAGATTTTACTTTCTAAAATAGAATGAATAAAAGCTTTTCTGTTTCAATAAATAAAAAAATTGAAAAATTTAATAGAACTTTAAAAGTTCCATCTGATAAATCTTTAAGCATAAGAGCTCTGATTTTAGCCAGTCAATGTATTGGAATATCAAAAATAAAAAATCTATTAGAATCCGAGGATGTTTTAAATTGTCTAAAAGCACTAAAAACATTAGGTGTAAAAATAATAAGAAATAAAAATATATATTTAGTTTATGGCAACGGACTAAATTCGTTTAAAATTAAAAAAAAAATAACAAAAATATATGTTGGAAATAGCGGTACAACCGCTCGTCTTTTATCTGGTTTATTATCAACTCATGCCGGAAAGTTTTATCTACATGGGGACAAATCAATGAATAAACGAGATATGTCCAGAGTAATAATGCCGCTTAAAAAAATAGGTTGTTTTTTTTATCCTAAAAAAAAAATTACCCTTCCTCTCACTATAGAAGGAACATCTATGCCTTTGGCTCAAAAACATATTGAAAATAAAGGTAGCGCACAAATTAAAAGTTTAATACTTCTATCGGGTCTCTCAACCCCAGGAACAACAATTATAGAGGAAAGAAAGATTAGCAGAAATCATACGGAACTTTTTTTAAAAAAGATTGATGCGGATATTAAAGTTACAAAAATAAAAAAAGGAAATTTAATAACATTAAAAGGACAAAAAAACTTACACTCTTTTAATTACACTATAAGCTCCGATCCAAGTTCAGCTTCTTTCTTGATTGCTCTTGCTCTTTTAACTCCAAATTCTAGGTTAGTGATTAAAAATGTAATATGTAACCCTGCTAGAATAGGATTCCTAAAAATCTTAAAACAAAAAATGAATGCGAATATTAAAATAAAAAATTTAAGAAAAATATCAGGTGAATCAGTAGGTAATATTATAGTCAAAAGTAGCAATTTAAGATCTATAAATTGCCCAAGAGAATTGGTTCCATTTCTTATTGATGAATTCTGCATACTTTTTGTAATTGCTGCTCTTACGAAAGGATTATCAAAATTTAGTGGTATCGGTGAGTTAAGACATAAAGAATCTGATCGAATAAAAAATATGGAAATAGGTTTAAACAAAATTGGTATAAAAACAAAATCAACCAAAGATAGTTTAAAAATATATGGAAATCCAAAAATTAAGATAAATAAAAAACTTGATATTTTCTCTAAGGGTGATCATCGAGTAGCTATGTCTTGGACGGTTCTTGGTTTATTGCTTGGTGGAAGTTTAAAAGTTCATAATTTTGAAACTGTAAAAACTTCATTTCCTAATTTTATAAATTTAGTAAAAAGTATAGGAGGAAAAATTGAAATTAAAAAAAATTAATAAAATAGAACTTCGTATAGCTTTCGATGGTTTTAGTGCCTCTGGTAAAAGCTTAGGTGCAAAATTGATTTCAAAAAAATATAACCTTAAACTATTAAACTCTGGATTGTTATACCGGTATGCTGCTTTTTTACTCTTAAAAAATAAACCTATTAAAAAAATTCCTTTTCTCAAGAAAAAATTTTCCAAACTAAATTATAAAAATTTGACTTCGCTTAATTTACATTCAGAAAAAATCAGCACATATTCCTCTATAATTGCAAAAGAAAAAAAAGTAAGACTTGTCTTGAAAAAATACCAAAAAAGATTTGCTAAAAAATTTAATAGAATTGCTATTGAAGGTCGAGATATTTCAACAAAAATTCTTA
>CACEPH010000029.1 GCA_902561465.1 uncultured Pelagibacteraceae bacterium | reverse complement strand
TATTTAAACCTATTTTAATATTATCTAAATCTTTATCAAATACTATTTGTTTTACAGGTTCTATTATCGCTTCTTTTTCTATTTCTTTAATAATTTTTTTTTTAGGAACTTTATTTGTTAGTATTTTCTGCTTTTTTTTATCAGCTTTTGCTTTTTTTAATAATTTCTTCTCTTCTTTTTGTCTTCTTTTTTCTTCAAGTTTAATTTGTTTTTCTAATCTCTTTTCTTCTTTTTTTCTCCGTTTTTCATCAAGTCGGGCTTGTTTTTTTAATTCTTTCTCATTAAGTATTCTTTTTTTTTCTTTTATTTTGGCTTGTTTCATTAATTTCTCAATTTCACTATCTCCTTTGTATGATCCCTTTTTGATACTTCTGGTTTCAACTATCATTGTTTTTTTAAAATATGCTTCTTTTTCTTTATTATTAATACATGGATGATCACCACACCAGTATACAACTTTGCTATTGGTGCAACCAAAAATTAAAAAAAAAATTAAATAAAATAAACACTTTTTCATTTTAGTCCTAATGTTTCATTCATTTTAAAAGCTACATTCATATTCTGCACTGCTTGACCTGATCCACCTTTTATTAAATTATCTATTGCAGAAATAATTATAATTTTATTTTTTGTTCTATTTTCACATATAGAAAGCTTGCAATAATTTGTATTCATAACTTCACCTGTACCTATAGGTTCATTATACTTTGCAATTTTAACAAAGTAATTATTCTTATAATATTTTTTTAAAAAATTATAAATTTTTTTTGCATTGCAGTTATCATTAATATCTAAATAAATTGTTGATAAAATACCTCTAAACATTGGTATTAGATGTGGAGTAAAAGAAACATGGATTTTTTTATTGGCTATTTTAGATAGTTCTTGATCAATTTCTGCCATATGTCTATGAGATCCAACGCCATAAGCAGAAACCGAATTAAAAAGATTTTTAAATTTAAATTTTTTTTTAATATTTTTTCCAGCACCAGAATAACCCGATTTTGAATCAACAATAATATTTTTAGTATTTACTAATTTTTTTTCTATTAATGGAACTAGTGGAATTTGTATTGATGTAGGATAGCATCCAGGACATGATATTATTCTATATTTTTTAATTTTGTTTTTAGCTAACTCAGTTACAGAATAAATAGAATCTTTTATTAATTTTCTGGCTTTATGGCTAATTCCATACCATTTTTTAAATTTTTTATAGTCTTCCAATCTAAAATCAGCGGACAAATCTATTAATTTTACACTTTGAGGTAATTTTTTAATAATTTTCTGTGCTTCCCCATTAGGAAGTGCTGTAAACAAAACATCTACATTTTTCCAATTGACTTTATTTACTTTGGTAATTTTTGGTAATTTCTTTTTTATTATTTTTTTATCAAAATCATAAATAGATTTACCAATAGATTTGGTTGCGCATAAATATAAAATTTTTGCTCTAGGATGTTTTAGTAAAATTTTTACTAATTGTAATCCTATGTATCCTGTTGCTCCAGCAATTGCGATATTCAATGAATCTTGCATTTTTTAACTTATACCAGTATTTAATATTAAGAGATATTTAATTAATATTATCTTTTAGAAAACTGAAAGCTTCTACGTGCTTTTCTTCTGCCGTATTTTTTACGCTCTACAGCTCTAGAATCTCTGGTGGTGAGATTTTCTTTTTTTAATGTACTTTTAAGATCAGGTTCATGAAGTACGATGGCTCTAGCCATTCCATGAATAATTGCTCCGGCTTGTCCAGTAAGTCCTCCGCCCTTGACTGAGCATCTTACGTCGTATTCACTTTCACGCTTAACAATAGTTAAAGGTCTATAGATTGCTATTTGCAAATTTGCTTTTTGAAAATAGTCAGCCATCTTTTTTCCATTAACATGAATAATTCCCGACCCTTTTTTAACCCAGACTTTAGCAATAGATCTTTTTCTTCTTCCAGTAGCATACTTCGAATCTTTAAAATTCAATTTTACCTTTTTGTTTATATTTTCTGTGTTTAATTGTGCTTCCATATTAATTTAATGATAAATAATTTTTTTTATTAAACTTTGAGAATTCTATTATTTTTGGATTTTGTGACTCATGTGGATGTACATTACCTTTATAAATTTTTAATTTCGAAAGTTGTTTTTTTGCTAAGGGACCGTCTGGTAACATTCTTTTAACTGCAAGTTTTAAAATTTCTTCTGGTTTATTTTTAATTAATACTGCTGGAGAAGTATTTTTAATTCCACCTGGATATCCTGTGTGCCTATAATATTTCTTATTATTTAATTTTTTGCCTGTAAACTTAATTTTTTCAATATTTGTCACAATGACAAAATCACCATTATCCATATTCGGTGTATATTGAGTTTTATTTTTTCCTCTTAATGTTTTAGAAATAAACGCTGCTAATCTACCAACAATTGCATTTTCTGCGTTTATTAAAACCCAATTATTTTTTTGCTCACTTTTTTTAATAAAGTCTGTCATTGTAATTCGCGCATAATTACTTGTATTTATATACAAAGTCAAATTTTTTAAGGCTAAAATGAGCTTTAAATTCACTAATTTTATTGATTTAATAAGACATATTTATTCATTTAATAAGACATAAAGGAGAGAAAAAATGGCAAAGGAAATAAAAAATCCAGAAACAATAGCATTACATGGCGGTGAATATAGAAGTGATCCGTCAACAACAGCAGTAGCTGTACCAATTTATCGTACTACTTCATATCAATTTAAAGATACTGATACAGCAGCAAATCTTTTTGCATTAAAAGAGTTTGGAAATATTTATACACGAATAATGAATCCTACAAATGATGTTTTGGAAAAAAGAGTAGCAGCATTAGAAGGTGGTTTAGCTTGTGTAACAGTTGGATCGGGCCAAGCTGCTTCAACGTTTGCTATAACAAATGTTTGTCAATCAGGAGATAATTTTATTAGTTCAACTGACCTGTATGGTGGTACGGTAAATTTATTTACCCATACTCTTAAAAAATTAGGAATTGAAGTTAGATATGCCGATCCATCAGATCCAAAAAACTTCGAAAAACATATTGATGATAAAACAAGATGTATTTATGCAGAAACATTGCCTAATCCATATCTACGTGTTTTTCCAATTAAAGAAGTTTCTGATATTGGAAGAAAATATAACATTCCTTTAATTATGGATAATACAGCTTCACCTGTTATATGTAAGCCTATAGAACATGGAGCTGCAGTAGTAATACATTCATTAACTAAATTTATTGGAGGACATGGAACTGTTATAGGAGGATGTTTAGTAGATGGAGGAAATTTTGATTGGACAAATAATCCAAAGAGACAACCTTTATTTAATGAGCCTGATGCTAGTTATGGCGGCGCTGTTTGGGGTAAAGTTGTACCTGAACTTACGGGAGCAAATGTAGCTTATGCAGTACGTGCAAGAGTAGTTCTATTAAGAGATTTAGGCTCTGCACTAGCTCCAGATAATGCCTTTGGAATTATTCAAGGTTTAGAAACTGTTCCAGTAAGAATGAAACAACATTGCTCAAATGCTGAGAAAGCTGTTGAATTTTTACAAAAACATAAAAATGTAGATAGAGTGATTTACCCTACTCTACACAAGGGTGAAATTGGTGCTAGAGCAAAAAAATACTTTAAAGGAGGAAATGGAGCCTTAGTTGGTATTGAGGTAAAAGGTGGAGTTGAATCTGGTAAAAAATTTATTGAAGCTTTGAAAATGTTTTATCATGTTGCCAATATAGGTGATGCTAGAAGTTTAGCTATTCATCCAGCAACTACAACACATAGCCAATTAACAGAAAAAGAATTGCAAGCTGCCGGGGTAACCCCTGGATATGTAAGACTATCCATAGGAATTGAACATCCAGATGATATTATTGCTGATTTAGATCAAGCATTAAATGCATCAGGAAAAGCTAAGTTAAAAGCTGTTAGTTAATTTTAGAATTTTTAAATACTAAAATTAATGATGTACTAATTAAAAATATTGATCCTATTTGATGCATGGACGCAAGTATAATTTGTGCACCAGATAGGATAGTAAAGATTCCTAAAAGAATTTGTAATAAAAGCAGTAAAAAAATATACAAAGTTGTTTTTCTTAAATAAAAAAAATCTTTATTTTTGAAAGTTATTATTAAAATTACTGTACATAATAAAAATATTATGTAAGCCACATTTCTATGTATAAACTGAACAATAGAAGGTACTTCAAAAGATTTTAAAGAAATTAAATCATCTAAACTGGAATCATTGGGAAAATAACTTTCATTCATCAGGGGCCATGACTGATAAATTTTTCCTGCATCTAAACCAGAAACTAATGCACCAATAGAAATTTGTAAAATTATTAAAAATAAAAATAATTTTGGTAAAAAATAAGGTAATTGTTTGTTATGATAAAACTTTATACTGTTCTTGTATTTAAGAAAATTCCAAAATAACATAATCAAAATAATAAAAGCTAATGTTAAATGAATAGATAATCTATAATGACTTACATCAGTTCTTTCGGTTAGTCCACTTTGAACCATATACCATCCCATAAATCCTTGTAAGCAAATCAATAAAAAAATTAAATATAGAGAGAAGATAGTTTTTTTTGTTATATATTTTTTAAAAGTGAAATAAATTAGAGGAACTATATAAAGAATACCTATTATTCTACCTAAAAGCCTATGTGCATACTCCCACCAATAAATGACTTTAAATTCATCTAGACTCATAGAATAATTTAGAAGTTTAAATTCAGGAATCTTTTTATAAAGATCAAAAGCTTTATTCCATTCGAAAGAATTTATAGGTGGCAATATTCCTTTAAATAAATCCCATCTAGTTATTGACAATCCTGAATCGGTTAATCTAGTAAGTCCACCAACAATAATCATAAGACCTACTAGAAAAGTTATTAACAAAAGCCAAATTGAAACCTGATTATTTTTATTTTCAACTGTCATTAAATTAATATACATTTCATAAAAAAAATAAAAATTACTTATTTGTCGCTTTAATGAACAAGAAAAATCTACTAGTTGTAAGAAAAAACATAGATAAAATTGATCTTAAAATATTAAATTTACTAAAGACTCGAACAGAGCTTGT
>CACEPH010000028.1:0-2500 GCA_902561465.1 uncultured Pelagibacteraceae bacterium | reverse complement strand
GAGGGTGGTCCCCCAAAATTCAAGCAAGATTTCACGTGTCCCGCTCTACTCAAGAGTACTAATAAGCATTACTTCTACGGGACTGTCACCCTCTATGGTTAGTTTTTCCAAACTATTCAAATTATCTTATCATTACTGCTGGCCTAGTCCGCTTTCGCTCGCCACTACTAACGGAGTCTCAATTGATTTCTTTTCCTCTGGTTACTTAGATGTTTCAGTTCTCCAGGTTTACTCTTTATACCTATGAATTTAGTATAAAGTAACACACGAAGTGTTGGGTTTCCCCATTCGGAAATTTTCGGATCAAAGCCTGCATACAGCTCCCCGAAACTTATCGCAGTATACCACGTCCTTCATCGTCTTACAGTGCCAAGGCATCCGCCAATCGCCCTTAAACGCTTGATTTATGCACAGAAAAAAACTTTTCTGTAATAAATTAAATTTTTGTTTTGATTGTTTTCAAAAAAATCTGAAAACAATCGGATATAGATATTGATAAAAATATTTACAATTTAAAAAAGCTAAATGTCTCAAATTTTGGTGGAGGATAGCGGGATCGAACCGCTGACCTCCTGAATGCAAATCAGGCGCTCTCCCAGCTGAGCTAATCCCCCGTAATATTGGTGGGCCGAGGAAGACTCGAACTTCCGACCTCACCCTTATCAGGGGTGCGCTCTAACCACCTGAGCTACCGGCCCCTTATTTACAAATACTCAGAGACATTAAAAGAAGAGAAATGAGGACGGTCACATTATCCGATTTTTTTAAAATCGAAAATAATTGTTTTTATATTTTTCGATTTCCTTAGAAAGGAGGTGATCCAGCCGCAGGTTCCCCTACGGCTACCTTGTTACGACTTCACCCCAGTCGCTGATCGTACCGTAGTCAAAGGTTTTACGCTTTGCCTTAAGGTGTAACCAACTTCCATGGTGTGACGGGCGGTGTGTACAAGACCCGGGAACGTATTCACCGCGGCGCGCTGATCCGCGATTACTAGTAATTCCAGCTTCATGTACTCGAGTTGCAGAGTACAATCCGAACTGAGGTACCTTTTTGGGATTAGCTTAGAGTCGCCTCTTCGCTTCTCACTGTAAGTACCATTGTAGCACGTGTGTAGCCCAACACGTAAGGGCCATGAGGACTTGACGTCATCCCCGCCTTCCTCCAGCTTATCACTGGCAGTTCTTTTAGAGTGCCCAACTAAATGGTAGCAACTAAAAGTAGGGGTTGCGCTCGTTGCGGGACTTAACCCAACATCTCACGACACGAGCTGACGACAGCCATGCAGCACCTGTGTTTCGTCCGGCCGAACCGAAAACTCTAATCTCTTAGAGTCGCGACGAACATGTCAAGTGTTGGTAAGGTTCTGCGCGTATCTTCGAATTAAACCACATGCTCCACTACTTGTGCGGGTCCCCGTCAATTCATTTGAGTTTTAACCTTGCGGTCGTACTCCCCAGGCGGTGTGCTTAACGCTTTTGCTGCGACACTGAAAATAAATTTCCAACGTCTAGCACACATCGTTTACAGCATGGACTACGAGGGTATCTAATCCTCTTCGCTACCCATGCTTTCGCTCCTCAGTGTCAGTAATGATCCAGAAAGTTGCCTTCGCAATTGGTGTTCTTTCTAATATCTACGAATTTCACCTCTACACTAGAAATTCCACTTTCCTCTATCATACTCTAGTTAAAAAGTTTTGATGGCAGTTCCAAGGTTAAGCCTTGGGATTTCACCACCAACTTTTCTAACCACCTACGAGCTCTTTAAGCCCAGTAATTCCGAACTACGCTAGGTCCCTTCGTATTACCGCGGCTGCTGGCACGAAGTTAGCCGGACCTTCTTATTCGGGTACAGTCATTTTCTTCCCCGACGAAAGAGCTTTACAACCCAAAGGCCTTCTTCACTCACGCGGCATCGCTGCATCAGGGTTTCCCCCATTGTGCAAGATTCCCCACTGCTGCCTCCCGTAGGAGTTTGGGCCGTGTCTCAGTCCCAATGTGGCTGATCATCCTCTCAGATCAGCTATTGATCGTAGCCTTGGTAAGCTTTTACCTTACCAACTAGCTAATCAAGTGCGGGCTCATCTTTTGGCGTTAAAACTTTCCCTGTGAAGGCTTATCCGGTATTAGCACAAGTTTCCCCGTGTTATTCCAAACCAAAAGGCAGATACCCACATTATACTCACCCGTTCGCCACTAAGTATTGCTACTTCGTTCGACTTGCATGTGTTAGGCGTGCCGCCAGCGTACGTTCTGAGCCATGATCAAACTCTCAAGTTTAATAACGGCGCACACTAGCTTCATATAAATAATAAAAAATTATTTATATTTTCGTTGAAGTGTGTACGACAAATTTTGGTAACCTAACCGTCCACACTTCTCTTCTTCTTTTTTTTACAATTTAAAAAAGCTAAAAATGCACCCAGCTAGAACTACTTCTAGCAGTTCACTTGCATGCATTTTAATTAACAACACCTCAAATTAGCAAACAAAATTAA
>CACEPH010000027.1 GCA_902561465.1 uncultured Pelagibacteraceae bacterium | reverse complement strand
ATTGTTTTGGGCGTAATTGGTTTAAAATTAGTTTAGGATTTAATTTTTTTGTTTATAATTAGTAAATTAAAATTTTTTTTTAACCTTTGTTGCAATTTCTATAAATAATTTTGAAATTTTATGATCTGGTTTTTCTTCAACTAGAGGCTTTCCAGAATCTGCAGCAACTCTTAAATCAATATCTATAGGTATTTTTCCAAGAAATTCCTTATTATAATTAGCAGAAAGTTTTTCAACTCCCCCTTCTCCAAAAATATTATATTTTTTACCATCATCAGATTCAAAAAAACTCATATTATCTATAAGACCTAATAAAGGAACTTTTAATTTTTCAAACATTTTTATACCTCTTTTAACATCTGCTAAGGCTATTTCCTGAGGTGTTGAAACAATAATGGCTCCATCAACTTTAATTTCTTGTGCAAAAGTTAATTGCGTATCACCAGTTCCAGGCGGCATATCTACAATTATAAAATCTAAATTATTCCATAATACTTTTTGTGTAAAAGTTTTAATCGCACTTGTTACCATTGGACCTCTCCAAATCATTGGAGTTTCTTCATCGACTAAAAATCCTATAGACATACACTGAACTCCATACTGTTCTACAGGAGTTAAACTTTTTCCATCTTCACTTTTTGGTTTTTCGTTTATGGACATCATTTTTGGTAATGACGGACCATATATATCTGCATCAAGAATACCAACTTTGGAACCGGTATATTTTAGCGCCAAAGCAAAATTCATAGCAAAAGTTGACTTACCAACCCCTCCCTTAGCACTAGATATAGCAATCGTAAACTTTGTTCCCTTTATAGGATTTTTTGTAAAGTTTTTAGGTGCTGTATTTCCTTTAAAAGAGCCACTTAATCCCACTGACTTTTTGTCCATATACTCTATCTTAACTTGTTTTTATAAATAAAGTCACTATATAGAGTGTCATGGCAAACGGTAATGATTTTAAAGGTGGAAGCCCGTGGGGATCACCTCCTGGAGGAGGAAATGGTTCTGGACGTGGTGGACAAAGACCACCAAACATTGATGAAGTTGTAGAAAAAATCCAAAAATTAATTAGTAAATTAATTCCTGGTGGAAAATCAGGTGGAGTTAAACCAGTTATTTTTGGACTTATTTTATTAGTTGTCGTTTGGGCTTTTAGCGGATTATATAGAGTATTGCCAGATGAACAAGGAGTGGTTTTAAGATTTGGTAAATTTGTTTCAACAACACAGCCCGGTTTAAATTATCACATTCCTTATCCAGTAGAAACTGTTCTTACTCCAAAAGTTACAAAAGTAAACAGGATCGATATAGGATTTAGATCAGCAAGCGATTCAGGAAGAACTTCAGGAGTGGGAGACGTTCCAGAAGAAAGTTTAATGCTAACTGGTGATGAAAATATTGTTAACATCGACTTTTCAGTTTTTTGGGTGATAAAAGATGCTGGAAAGTTTTTATTTAAAATACAAAGTCCTGTCGAAACAGTAAAAGCTGCAGCAGAAACAGCTATGAGAGAAGTAATAGCTAAAAGCAATCTTCAACCAATATTAACAGAACAAAGATCTCAAATTGAAATAGAAGTTCAGGACATTATTCAGAGTCTTTTAGATGAATACGAATCTGGAATTCAAATTACTCAAGTACAAACTCAAAAAGCTGACCCACCAGACCAGGTGATTGATGCTTTTAGAGATGTGCAAGCTGCAAGAGCTGATATGGTACGTTCTAAGAATGAGGCCGAAGCCTATGCTAACGATGTAATACCGAGAGCACGGGGAGATGCAGCAAAAATTTTACAAGAGGCTGAAGCATACAAAAAACAAGTAGTTGCTGCTGCAGAAGGTGAAGCAAGCAGGTTTGTTGCTATATATAACGAATATGCAAAAGCTAAACAGGTCACCCAAGAAAGAATGTATCTTGAAACTATGGAAAAAGTTCTAGCAGATATAGACAAAGTGATTATAGATAGAAAGGCTGGAGGAGTAGTTCCTTATTTACCTCTACCAGAACTATCTAAGAAGAAAGGGTCTGATCAATGAAAATAAGTAGATTCTTACTTCCAATTATAGTTGTTGCTGGAATTGCAGTTTATCTATCTCTTTTTGTAGTAAAGGAAATAAACCAAGCGATAGTATTACAATTTGGTGATCCAAAAAAAATAATTTCTGAACCAGGTCTTCAAGTTAAAGTTCCTTTTATTCAAAACGTTGTATTTATAGATCGTAGGATATTAAGTTTAGATCCTGCGCCAGAAGAAGTTATTGCTTCAGATCAAAAAAGATTGATTGTGGATGCTTATGCTAGATTTAAAATCGTAGACCCGTTAAAATTTTATATTTCGGTAGGTGACGAAAGAGTAGCAAGGTCGAGATTGGCTACCATCATTAACTCAAGATTGAGAAGTGTTTTGGGTAAACAAAGTTTAGCAACTCTATTATCTGAAGACAGATCAAAACAGATGGATATTATTCAGACCGATGTTAATACTGAAGCACAAAATTTTGGTATAGAAATTATTGATGTAAGGATCAAAAGAGCAGATCTTCCACAAGCAAATAGTGAAGCCATATATAAAAGAATGCAAACTGAAAGAGAAAGAGAAGCAAAAGAATTTAGAGCAAAAGGAGCTGAGATGGCTGTTACCATAACATCTACAGCTGACAAAGAAGTTACGGTACTTTTAGCAAATGCAAAAAAACAATCAGAGATTATGAAAGGTGAAGGAGATGGGCAAAGAAATAGAATATTTGCAAATGCATTTGGCAAGGATCCAGAATTTTTTGCTTTCTATAGAGCGATGCAAGCTTACGAAAATGCTCTAATTGGAGGAGATACTTCTTTAATTTTATCTCCTGACAGTGACTTCTTTAAGTTTTTCGGTGACACTGGGATCATTAAAAAACAATAATTAGTTTCATGAAAGAGCTCATCATTGCGATAGGACTCTTACTGTTCATTGAAGGCATGTTATATGCCTTATTTCCATCAAAAATGAAAAATATGCTCAAAACTATAGAAAAAATGCAGGTGAACCAGTTAAGAATTGGTGGCTTATTATTTGCAATAATTGGGTTTATCATTGTTTGGTATTTTAAGAGGTAAGATTAATGAAAATTTATAAGGGAATTCTTAATTTTAGCTTAATATTTATTTTTTTAGTCATACCTTTATCATCTGTACATGGCAAAACAACACCTGCTTCGTTTGCTGATTTGGCAGAAAAACTCATGCCTTCAGTTGTAAATATTTCAAGCACACAAACAATTAAAACCACTTCAAATCCTTTTCCTTTTCAATTTCCTCCAGGCTCACCATTTGAAGATATGTTTAAAGAATTTAATAGACCTACGGAAAGAAAAGCTACGGCTCTTGGATCTGGATTTATTATTGATAAAAAAGGAATTGTAGTTACAAACAATCATGTTATTCAAGGAGCAGAAGATATTATTGTTAGTGTTAACGGTTCTACAGAATACAAAGCAAAAGTTATAGGAAAAGATCCTTACATGGATCTAGCAGTTTTACAAATAGAGTCAGATGAAAAATTCTTACCTGTTTCATTTGGCGATTCAGATAAAGCTAGAGTAGGTGATTGGGTTATAGCAATTGGAAATCCATTTGGTTTTGGCGGAACAGTTACCTCAGGAATCATTTCATCAAGAAATAGAGATATTGGCTTAACTCGATATGATGACTTTATACAAACAGATGCTTCAATTAATCAAGGCAATTCAGGAGGGCCTCTTTTTGACTTAAAAGGAAAAGTTATAGGAATCAATACGGCAATTATCGCACCGGGGGCTTCGGGATCAATAGGAATAGGTTTTGCAATTCCTTCAAACCCAGCTTCCAAAGTTATAAAACAACTAATTCAATATGGTGAAACTAAAAGAGGATGGTTAGGAGTAAGGATTCAGCAAGTTACTAAAGAAATTGCTGATGTAGAAAATTTAGAAAAAGCTGAAGGTGCTCTAGTGGCAAGCGTTGCTGAAAAAAGCCCAGCCGACAAAGCAGGTATAAAAGCTGGAGATATTATTTTAGAATTTGATGGAAAAAAAATTCCAAATATGCGAACTCTTCCAAAATTAGTAGCTCAGACCGAAGTAGGAAAAAAAGTAACACTTAAGATATGGAGAAATCAAAAACTTATATCAAAACGTGTTTTGTTAGGAAGGTTAGAGTCATCTGAACAATTCAAAGCAGAGACAAAAGCAGAACCAGATAAAAGTAAATATGTTAGTATAGAAAAATTAAAAATTTTTGTTCGTGATCTAAACAAAGATGATATATCTGAACGTGAATTGCCAAGAAATACTACTGGTGTAATTGTAACCGAAATATCAGAAGATAGTCCTCTAATGTTTGTGTCTGTCAATGATGTTATAGTTGAACTACAAAAGAAAAAAGTTACTAGTTCAAAACAATTCTCTAAATTAATTAATGAAATTGTAGAACAAGGTTATGAAACTTTGTACTTAGCTATTTATAATTCAAGCAATCAAAGATCTTATATAACTGTAAAATTAAAATAAATTTTACATTTAAAATTTAAATGAAACGGGAAAAGAAAGTAATATTGTTAGCTGGGCCGACAGCATCAGGTAAGTCCAAGCTAGCAATGCACTTGGCAAATCATTTAAATAGTGAAATTATAAATGCCGATAGCATGCAAATTTATAAAGAAATTTCTATTTTAACCTCAAAACCAAGCTCTAATGAAGAAAAAATTATAAAACATCACTTGTATGGATTTGTTTCTGTTAAGAAAAAATTTTCTACCGGACATTGGCTTAAAATTGTTATTAAAAAAATTAAAGAACAATGGAAGAAAGGAAAAATACCTATTGTAGTTGGAGGTACTGGGTTATATTTTAAAGCTCTTACAGAAGGTTTAGTAAAAATACCTGAAATTCCTCATAAATTGAGGACTTCAATTAGAAAATTACATAGAAAAATAGGACAAAAAAAATTTTATTCTAAACTGTTAATTTTAGATCCGCTGGCTAAGAAATTTATTTTAGCAACCGACGCTCAAAGATCTATGAGAGCATATGAAGTAAAAAAGTTTACCAACAGATCGCTGTTTGATTTTATAAAGAAAACAAAATCGAATTTTAATAAAGGAGTTTTTATAAAACTTTTTATTAATATACCAAAAGATTTATTACATACAAAAATAGATATAAGGGTAGAAAAAATGTTTGACGATGGAGCTGTTAAAGAGGTAAAGAATTTTGTAAAAATGAGAGTAAAAGCTGATCTATCTGCCAACAAGATAATTGGAATAAAGGAGATTAATGATTATTTAAAGGGCAAGCTAACTTTAGTTAAAACAAAAGAGTTAATAAAGCAGAAAACAAGGCAGTATGCAAAAAGGCAGTTTACTTGGGCTAGAGGGCATATGAAATCTTGGAAGATGATTTATTCATCTGATTTGAACGATTTATTTAGAAAAGCTATCAATAAAATATTCTAAAACTTGACCATAACTTAAACTCAGTTAAATTGGTGGTTATGGCAAATTTAATGACAGGCGCAGAAATGGTATTCCAAGCTCTTGAAGATCAGGGAGTTGAGCATATTTTTGGATATCCTGGAGGAGCTGTTTTACCTATAT
>CACEPH010000026.1 GCA_902561465.1 uncultured Pelagibacteraceae bacterium | reverse complement strand
TTTGAGTAGTATTTTTAATTTGATCCTTAGAAATATTACTAACTGGATTTTCTTCATTTATAATTTTTTTTTTGTTTTTTTAGCTCAAGTGTTAAGTTATGATTTTCATCATAAGAACTTAAATTATTTTGTTTTAGTGAATCTAATAAATTTTCATAGGATGGCATGTCTTTCAAGTGTAGAAGTCTAACAACCAACATTTCAAGAGACAAAATGGGATTAGAAACTATCGATAGCTCATCTAATGCTTTTAAAATAAATTGCCAAAAAACTATAAGGGTTGTTATATTAATATCCTTAGAAATTGAATTAATAATTTCCTCTTCCGATTCAGACATGGACAGTTCTGAATCAAAATTTCCAAGGCTTTTTTTTTGTTGAATAAAATAAATTACCTCTAAAAGATTGTTTAAAAAATTTGCTGGTTGAATTCCTTCATTTATCATTTCTCTTAATTTTTCAATCGATTGTTTTTGCTCTCCTTGAAAAATAGATTTTAATAAATATAAAATTTTTGACTTATCTGCTATTCCCAACATTTTTCTCACAAAAATATCGTTGATTTCAGTTTTATTAATATTTTGACTAATGAGAGCCCTATCCAAAAGGGATAAAGAATCTCTTACCGATCCTTCGGAAGCTTTAGCAATTAATATCAAAGCTTCATTCGAAATTTTAATTTTTTCAATATCTGAAATTTTTTTTAAATTTTTTACTAACTCTTGTACTGGAACCCTATGTAAATCAAATCTTTGACATCGTGAAATAATGGTCACTGGTATTTTTTTTACTTCTGTTGTTGCAAAAATAAATTTTAAATGAGGTGGTGGTTCTTCTAAGGTTTTTAATAAACCATTAAATGCCTGTTTTGATAGCATATGCACTTCATCTAAAATTATAATTTTGTACTTTGCGCTAGTAGGATTATATTTCGATGAATCAATTAATTCTCTTACATCATCTATGCCGGTTCTTGATGCTGCATCCATTTCTAATACATCGAGATGCTTTGAGTTGGCAATTTCTTCACAATTATTGCAATTACAATTTTCTTCTTTAAGAAAATCTTTATTACAATTTAATGCTTTCGCAATCAAACGTGCTGTGGTTGTCTTGCCCACCCCACGGATTCCAGTAAGCAAATAAGCATTTGGTAACTTATCTATTTTTATAGAGTTGGTTATAGTTTCAACCATTATATTTTGAGCTATTAACTCTTTAAAATTTTTTGGTCTATATTTTAATGCTAAAACTTTATGCATATTATTTTTCATGTTTAAAACAAGGAGACTGAACAGCAACCTGAAATATTTCGTTACGGCTGCTACGTTTCCGTCCTGACCGGGTTATTCAAAAAATTCCACCCGCTGCCAGCCTCCAATTTTATTATATCAGTATCAAAATAAGAACCACAATATACGTGTAGGTTGTTTATTTGTTTGCAAATCTAAACTGGTGAGCTTCGTAAACCCCCAAAACATCTAATTTTTCAGTATGAAATCCTAATTCCTCAAGTGCTTTTTGCAAAGAAGGATCCTCAATATGCCCTTCTATATCAATATAAAAATTAACCTGGTCAAATGTATTTTTAACAGAAAAGCTTTCCAGCTTACATAAGTTTACTCCATTTGTTGCAAAACCACCTAGTGCCTTATATAGAGCCGCAGGGATACTTTTTAGTTTAAATATGCAACTTGTTATATATTTTTTATCCTTAAATTCTGGATGATCTGAATCTCTTCCCATAATAAAAAATCTAGTTACATTTCCAGATTCGTCTTCTATTTTTGATTTTATTATTTCTAGACCATAAATTTTTGCTGCAAGTTCAGATGCAATTGCAGATTCACTTTTATCTTTTTTTTCAGAAACAAATTTAGCCGAACCCGCAGTGTCCGCTGAAATAATTTCTTTTAAATTATTTTGTAAAATTATTTTTCTACATTGTCCTATGGCTTGAGAATGACTTCTTACAGTTTTAATATCCTGTATTTTTGAACCTTTAATACCAAGTAAATTATGAGTAACTTTTTGAAAATGTTCAGCATGAATTTGAAGTTTATACTTTGGAATTAGATAATGTATATCAGCGACTCTACCAGCTAAAGAATTTTCTATTGGTATAATAATTTTAAAATCTGAATCGTCTTTTGCCATTAGAAAAGCTTCTTCAAATGTAGAACATGCTATTGCTTCAGCATTTGGAAAAACTTCTGAACATGCCAAATGTGAATATGCACCTTTTTCTCCTTGAAATGCTACTTTTATATTTTTTTTCATACTTAACTTATGATTTTACTTATTTTTTCTAAATCTTCCTCTGTATCAACTCCTAATGGTTGAGAGTCGCTTAACCCTACTTTTATTATTAAGTTATTTTCTATAGCTCTCATTTGTTCTAAATTTCTTTCTTTTTCTAACTTAGATCTAGCAAGCTTTACATACTTTGTTAGAGCAATATTTGTAAAGGCATAAATTCCTATATGGTGGTAAATTTTTTCATCATTTAGTTCTTTTTTTACTCTAAAAAAATCTTTTGCAATCAAAAAACTATCGTTTTCTAACTTTTGATCAATTTGAACTTTTACTATATTTGGGTCTTTAATTTCTTTCTCATTTGTTATTTTAGATGCCAAAGTGCCTATATCGCAATTATTGCTTCTCATAAGTTTTACCAATTTTGAAATTGAATTAGGCTTTATATTAGGCATATCACCTTGTAGATTAATTATTAAATCAACATTATTTTTAAGCTCTTTTGCATAAACCTCATAAACTCGATCGCTACCCGAGTTGTGATTCTCTTTAGTTAAAATTGCTCTTCCACCATTTTCTTTAACAATCTGAAAAATTTTATCATCTGGCGTTGCAACAAATACTTCCCCAACTTTTGATTCTTTTGCCCTATTTAGTACATGCACGATCATAGGAATATTATTAATTTTTGCGATAGGTTTATTGGGAAATCTTCGTGCCGCTAGTCGTGTTGGTATTATTATTGCGGTATTTTTCATTTATGCGTCTAAAAGCCCATTTTTTTGATACAAGTCATGATATATCTTGAAGAATGTTGTACTAAATTTATAAGCTTTTATGAACAAAATTTTAGTTTCTATTGTTTTTGCTGTAATCCTAGTTCTTGGAATTAATAAAATTACAGATGTAATTTACCAAGTTCAAAAACCCGAAACCTCAGCTTATCAAGTAAATGTAACAACTGTTGCAAGTACAGAAACTCAGAAAAGTTCTGAAAGCTCTCAAGACGGAGATATAATGGCCTTGTTTGCCTCCGTAAGTGGAGCCGATGGAGCTAAAGTTTTTAAAAAATGTGCAGCTTGCCATAGCATTTCCCAGGGTGGAGCAAACAAAATAGGTCCGGCTTTGTGGGGAGTTCTTGGAAGACAAGCAGGCTCCGTTCCAGATTACAAATATTCAAAAGCGATGGCAGCATACGGTAAAATTTGGTCTTTTGAGGAAATGAACGGTTTTTTAATTAAACCAAAAGATTGGATAAAGGGTACTAAAATGTCTTTTGCTGGTTTAAAGAATGCAAAGGATAGAGCTGCTGTAATTCTTTATATGAATGAAAATAGCAGCGAACCTCTACCATTAAAATAACTATTTATTTAAGGCACCACTGAATAATACTTTTTTGAACGTGTATTCTATTTAATGCTTCTAACCAAACAACTGATTGTTTTCCATCCATAACCTCATTCGTTACTTCTTCACCTCTATTGGCTGGTAAACAATGCATAAAAATTGCATCTTTTTTAGCTAATTTCATAATTTTTTTATTTACTTGATATGGTTTTAATAATTTCTTTTTTTTCTTTTTTTTTACTTTATCTCCCATTGAAACCCATTTATCTGTCATTACACAATCAGCTAGATTTGCAGCCTCTTCGGGATTCTTTGTGATTAAAATTTTTGCATTTTTACTTTTGGCCCATTTAACTATTGTTTTATCTGGCTTAAATTTTGTCGGGCAAGCAATTGATAGTTCAAAATTAAATTTTGTAGCAGCTTCGATTAAGGAATAAACAATATTATTTCCATCTCCTAACCAAGCAATTTTTTTATTTGAAATTGGACCCTTTAGTTCTTCAAAGGTCATTATATCTGACATTATCTGACATGGATGACTTAAATTAGTTAAACCATTAATAATCGGAATATCTAAATGTTTTGAAAATTCTAAAAAATTTTTATGTTTGTGAGCCCTCATCATTACTATATCGCCATATTGAGACAAAACCTTAGCAGTATCATGTGTGCTTTCATCTCCACTTCCATAATGAATTTGTTTTGGATTTAATACTAGCAATTGTCCACCTAACTGTTTCATTGCGAGCTCAAAAGATAGTCTTGTTCTTGTGGAGGGTTTTTCAAAAATCATAATTAATGTTTTGTCTGCTAAAGGAGAGTTTGGATCGACAGCCGATTTTTCTAGATTAGATCTTGTTTTTTTTTGTAGTTTTGCTTTATCTATAATTTGTCTTAAATCTTTTTTATCTATATCTGCTATATTTATAAAATTTTTCACTCTTAACTCATTTCTTTACAAACTTTTTGGATCTTTTCAATTGCTTCGTCTAATTCATTGTTATTTACGGTAAGAGGTGGAAAGAGTCTTATTACATTCTCTTCGGCCTTCACGGTAAGCATTTTATGATCCATTAATTTTTTCATAAAATTAGCATTGTCTACTAACAACTTTAATCCTTTTATTAAACCAATGCCCCTTACTTCCTCTACAATTTTTGGATATTGATCTTTAATTTTTTTTAAGCCTTCATCAAAATACTTACCTTTCTTTTTTACATTCTCTAAAAAATCTTTTTCAAGAATAATATCAAGCACTGCATTACCTATGGCCATCGCTAATGGATTTCCTCCAAAAGTGCTTCCATGCGTGCCTGCGGTCATTCCAATAGATACTTTTTTTGTTACTAAGCATGCACCAAGAGGGAAGCCGCCTCCAATTCCTTTAGCAATCGGCACTATATCAGGAATAATTCCTGATTCCTCAAATGCAAAAAAATTACCAGTTCTGTAGGCGCATTGCACTTCATCTAAAATTAAAAGCAGGTCATTTTCATCACATATCTTTCTTAATCCTTTAATACAAAATTCAGGCACTACCTTTATCCCTCCTTCGCCCATTATAGTTTCAATCATAATTGCTGCTGTGTGCTTACTAATTTTTTTTTTGATAGCATCGTGGTCTGCAAAGGGAACCTGATCAAATCCATCCACTTTTGGTCCAAAACCTTCGGTATGTTTAGGATTATTCGCAGCAAACAAAGCTGCTAAAGTTCTGCCATGAAAAGCACCTTTAAAAGTAATGATTCTATTTTTTTCAGGTTTGCCTATTTTATGAAAGTATTTTCTAGCTATTTTAATACTTGCTTCAGTAGCCTCTGTTCCAGAATTTTGAAAACAGATAAAATCAGCAAATGTATTATCGGCAAGTCTTTTTGCCAATCTTTCTTGCTCAGGAATTATAAATGCATTCGAAATATGCCATAATTTTTTAGATTGCTTTTGAATCGCTTCTATTAAATGTTCATGACAATGCCCTAAAATGTTAGTTGCTATACCTTGTACAAAATCAAGATACTTATCTCCATTTTCAGCATACAGATAGCTTCCTTTTCCTTTTGTAAAAGAAATATTTTTTCTTGCATATGTACCAAGAACTGAGCTCATAAATAAATTATGATTTTATTTTATAACCTTTTTTAAACAAAATATATGACACAAACCAAGTTAAGAAACTTAGTATAATAAGGTATAGTAATCCAAATTTTAAAGAGCCATCCGCTACGCCTAAAAAACCATATCTAAAACCATCAATTATGTAAAAAAAGGGATTCCATTCACTTACTTTTTGTAAAATATTTGGTAGTTTTTGAATAGAATAAAAGGTGCCTGATAAAAAAGAAAGAGGTACAATAATAAAATTGGTAGCTGAAGCCATATTATCAAATTTTTCAGCCCACAAACCTACGATAAAACCAATGGCACCTAAAATAAAAGACCCTAAAAATGTGTATATAAAAATAAAGTAAAAATTATAAAATTGTAAATCAATAATAAATCTAAAAACTACAATAGAAACAGCTGCAATTATAAAACTTCTAGTAACTGCAGCCAAAATAGTGGCTAGCGTTACTTCGCCTGGTGATAGTGGAGCATATAAAACATCTACTATATTTCCTTGTATTTTGCCTATCATGATTGAAGAAGAGGTATGAGAAAAAGCTTGTTGTATTATTTGCATCGCAATAAGACCAGGCGCAAGAAATGTTATAAATGGAAACCCAAGTGCACCGCCTCTTTCATTTCCAATAGCCAATGAAAGTACTAGTAAAAAAAGCAAAGCTGTAAGTATTGGTGAGATTATTGTTTGAATAGCAACTTTAAGAAACCTGAGTATTTCCTTTTTATACAGCGTATAAAATCCTAACCAATTTATGTAACCAATTTTTTTTTCGTAAATTTTGTATTTATTTATAATTTCAACCATGAGGACGCTTATATAATATATAAAATGACAATAAGTAATGTGCCGTTAGTTAAATAATAATTGTTAATAACCTATCCACATGAAGTAGATTTTTTTATTGCAAATACAAGATGTTGTAGGTTT
>CACEPH010000025.1 GCA_902561465.1 uncultured Pelagibacteraceae bacterium | reverse complement strand
AGGTGGTGGTCTACATGAGATAAAGAGAGGTGGCGTTCTAAAAATTCATACTGATTTTAACCGTCATCCATTTCTTGATCTAGATAGAAGGATTAATGTTCTTATTTATTTAAATAAAAATTGGGAAGAGAATTATGGGGGACATTTAGAGTTTTGGAATGAAAGTATGTCAAGATGTGAAAAAAAGATCTCTCCTCTCTTTAATACAATGGCAATTTTTTCTACTACAGATTTTAGTAATCACGGTCATCCAGAACTTTTAAATTGCCCAAAAGAAATGTCCAGAAAATCTTTAGCCCTTTATTATTTTTCTTCAGGCCGACCTAAAAATGAAATACTTTCAAAGCATAAAAAGAATAGAACTTATTATAAAAGTAGATTAGGTGTGCAAGGTGACGCTGATGAAAATAAAGAATATTTTAAAGATTTTTTAAGAAAATTTAAATTGTATCATTTAATTAAAAACTTTGAAAAAAAATATATTAGAAGAGGAAAAAAAAATTTGAAAAATAAGTAAGTTTGGTGCGCCCGGAAGGAGTTGAACCCTCAACCTTCTGGTCCGAAGCCAGACGCTCTATCCAATTGAGCTACGAGCGCGCAATCACACTTTTACACTATATTATATGATTAATGAAAAAAAATACATTTAATACAATTGTGCCCATAGATTGTCATGGATATAGAATTGACAAATTTTTGCAATTACAAATAAATAAATTAAGCAGAACTAGACTTCAAACTTTGATCCATGATGGCCAGGTAACATTAAATGAAGTAATAATTTATAGTCCTGCAAAGAAAATAAAAAATAAAGATAAAATAGAAATTAATTTTCCCCCTTCGAAAGAAACGCATATTAAAGGAAACAAAATCGATTTGGATATTTTGTATGATGACGACGATTTAGTTATTATTAATAAACATCCTGGAATTGTAGTACATCCGGGTGCAGGTAATTACGAAAAAACAATTGTTAACGGTTTGATATATAAATACCAAAATAATCTTTCAAATATAGGTGGAAAATTAAGACCTGGAATAGTCCATAGAATAGAAAAAGATACCAGTGGTGTAATTGTAGTTGCTAAAAATGATTATACTCACACAAATTTATCTCAACAATTTTCAAACCATACAATTAAGAGAGTATATGAAGCTCTTATTTGGGGATCTTTAAAACCTCAGAGTGGAAAAATAAAAGAAAAAATATCAAGAAGTATAAAAAATAGACAACTTATGGCTGTTAGAAAAGAAAAAGGGAAAATGGCAATAACAAACTATAAAACTATAAAAATTTTTCAAAATTCAAATTTACCTAAAATTAGTCTTATAGAGTGTAAGTTAGAAACAGGAAGAACGCATCAAATTAGAGTTCATATGAATTTTAAGGGCAATCCAATCTTAGGTGACAAATCATATGGAAAATCAAAAAAAAAATTTAAAAAGATAAATTTAAAAATTGAAAATGAAATAAATAATTTTAATAGGCAAGCTTTACATGCAAAAAGTTTAGGGTTTATTCATCCAAAAACTAAAAGAGAAGTATTTTTTGAAGCAAAAAGACCAGATGATTTTGAAAAGTTGATCAAAAACCTTAAAAAGGCTAGCGTTTAGTTACCTTGTATTTGCCTTAATTTGATAATACATATTTCTTGAATTTATGAGTACAAAAACAATTACTTCAAATTTACCATCTATTGCTATAGAGGGAAGTTTATCTAGTTATTTAACACAAATTAAAAAATTTCCTATGCTTAGTGCTGAAGAAGAATATATGTTAGCAAAAAGCTGGAAAGATAGAGGAGATCTAAAATCTGCTCAAAAATTAATTACTAGCCACTTAAGATTAGTTGCAAAAATAGCTATGGGATATAGAGGCTATGGTTTACCAGTAAGTGAAATGGTTTCAGAAGGAAATATAGGTTTAATGCAGGCTGTTAAAAAATTTGAGCCTGAAAAAGGTTTTAGACTTGCAACATATGCAATGTGGTGGATTAAAGCTTCGATTCAAGAATATATATTAAGATCTTGGAGTTTAGTAAAAATGGGAACAACTTCAGCACAAAAAAAACTTTTTTTTAATTTAAAAAAAATTAAAAATCAAATATCTCCAAATAACTCTGGTGAATTGAATCTAGATGATGTTAACGAAATATCAAAAAGATTAAACGTAAAAAAGGAAGAAGTAGTTTCTATGAATAGAAGACTGCTTGGAAAAGAAAAATCATTGAACGATCCAATAAAAGATGAAGATGGTTCTGAGTGGCAAGATTGGATAGTAGATGATAAAATTGATCAAGAATTACAATTTTCTCATGAGCAAGAACTTGCACAAAGAAAAAAATTAATGGATGACTCTATGAGCATATTAAATGCAAGAGAAAAAGAAATATTGATTGCTAGAAGACTATCTGAAGAATCATCTACTCTAGAAGATTTAAGCAAAAAATATAAAATCAGCAGAGAAAGAATAAGACAAATCGAAACAAAAGCTTTTGAAAAGTTGCAAAAAGCTATGCTTAACGCAGCAAAAGCAAATAACTTACTCCCGAGAACTTAATTTTATTTAAAAGGATTTTCTAAAAGAATTGTATCTTCCCTTTTGGGACTGGTTGAAATACTAGAAATTTTTACACCACAGTAATCTCTTATAAATCTAATGTACTTTTGGGCATTCTTTGGTAAATCTTTCCACTTTTTTATACCGCTTGTTCTCTTTAACCAGCCATCAAATCTCTTATACACTGGTTTAATTTTAGTTTGTTCCTGTAAAGAGCTTGGTAAATAATCAATTTTCTTACCATTAAGCTTATAAGCAACACAAATATATAAGTTTTTAAAATCATCCAGAACGTCAATTTTAGTTAGAGCGATTCCTTTTGTGCCTGATATAATACAAGATTGTTTAACTAAAACAGCGTCAAACCAACCACATCTTCTTTTTCTATTTGTGACAGTTCCAAATTCTTTACCTTTTCTTCCAATTTTATCACCTGTTTCATTTTTTAACTCTGTTGGAAAAGGTCCTTCCCCAACTCTAGTTGTGTATGCTTTAACTATGCTAAGAATATAATTAATAGTATCAGGACTGCATCCAGTTCCAGCAAAGGCAGATCCTGCGATAGTATTAGAAGATGTTACAAATGGATATGTTCCATGATCTACATCAAGCATCATTCCTTGTGCACCTTCGAAAACAATTGTTTTCTTTTTCTTTTTAAATTCATCTATTTTTTTCCATACTGGTTTTGAATATTTTAAAATTTTAGGTGAAATTTTTATTAAATCTTTTACTAATTTTTTTTTATTTACTAATTTTTTTTTCAAACCTTTTCTTATTGAATTATGATGAAATAAAATTGTATTAATTTTTTTCAATAAATTTTTTTTATTAGCTAGATCCATCACGCGAATTCCCCTTCTTCCTATTTTATCTTCATATGCTGGACCAATTCCTCTTCTTGTAGTCCCTATTTTATCCGTGTTTTTTGAGTCTTCTCTAATTCCATCTAATTCTCTGTGCACAGGCAAAATTAAGGTTGCGTTTTCTGCAATATATAAATTTTTATTATTAATTTTTACTCCTAATTTTTCTACTTGCTTAATTTCATCTAAAAGAGCCCAAGGATCAATTACCACACCGTTTCCGATGATAGAAATTTTATTTTTTCTTACGATCCCTGAAGGCAATAATTTTAGTTTATATATGATTCCATCAACAACGAGAGTGTGACCTGCGTTGTGCCCACCTTGAAATCTTACTATGACATCAGCTTTTTCTGAAAGCCAATCTACAATTTTTCCTTTTCCCTCATCTCCCCATTGAGCTCCTATAACGGCTACATTAGACATTTTTATTAATTAAATTAAATGAAACTAAATGATTTAATGGACCAACCCCCTTGCCATAACCAGGAGCATCATAAATTGCTCTCTCTACATATTTAATAGAAATTTTACATGACATATAAATATTCTTTTTCTGTGATAAGCAAGAAGCTATAGCTGAGGACAAGGTACAACCAGTTCCGTGAGTATTTTTTGTATTAATTTTTCTTTTTTTAAAAATCTTTATATCTTTTTTTGTAGCTAAAATATCAAAAATCATTTTACTTTTGCTGTGCCCACCTTTTAATAGCACATTTTTTGCTCCCATGTTGAGAATTTTTTTCGCGGCCTTAACCATGTCTTCTTTGCTTGAAATCGAATGCCCAGTTAGCGCTTCAGCTTCAGGAATATTTGGGGTAATTAAAGTACATAAAGGTAAGATTAGTTTTTTTAAATATTTAATTGAATTGTTATTAATTAATTTTGCTCCACCTTTTGCTATCATTACTGGATCAAGAACAATATTTTTTAATTTATATTTTTTTAGAATTTTGTAAACATTTTTAATTATACCTGAGTTATGTAACATGACTATTTTTACAGCATGGGTTCCGATGTCATCTAAAATCATTATTATTTGCTTTTGAACAATTTTTTCTGGAATTGAAATAATTTTTTTTACACCTTGAGTATTTTGTGCAGTGACAGCTGTTACAGCTGTAGCAGCATAACTTCCAAGTGCAGTTACTGTTTTGATATCTGCTTGTATCCCAGCCCCTCCGGAAGAATCTGAGCCAGCTATTATTAATACTTTTGATTTGATTTTCACTATTTTATAGATCTCTTAATTATTTTTATGCATTTTAAAATTAAGTTTTTATCATGAGACTCGCCCATTATTCTTATTTTTGGTTCAGTCCCCGATTTTCTTATTAATAATCTTCCATTGCCATACATTAATTTATTTGCTTTTTTAATTGCTATTCTAGATTTAGGTTTATTAATAATATTTTTATCTTTAACATTTATATTTTCTAATATTTGTGGCAGCGGATTAAAAACATTTAGTAATTGGCTAGCTTTCTTTCCTTTTCTTAATGAAAAAAGAACCTCTAAAGAGACCATAAGTCCATCTCCTGTAGTTGCAAATTTTCCTAGAATTATATGACCTGATTGTTCTCCTCCTAAATTAAAATTAAATTTTTTCATTTTTTCTTTTACATATCTATCTCCTACTTTGGCTCTTAAAAATCTAATTTTTTCTTTCTTCAAAAAATTTTCTAAACCATAATTTGACATTAAAGTTCCAATCACACCCCCTCTTAATATTTTTTTTATTTTCCATCTTCTCGCAAGCATTGCTATTATCTGATCACCATCGATAATTTTTCCTTTTTCATCACACATAATTATTCTATCAGCATCACCATCGAACGCTATGCCGACATGTGCCCTGTGTTTTTTTACTGATGACTGTATTGTAAATGGATAAGTGGATCCGCATTTATCATTTATATTGAAACCATTGGGTTTTACTCCAAGGGGAATAACTTTAGCGCCAAGCTTTTCCAGTAATTTGGGAGCGGCTATATAGCCAGCACCATTACCACAATCTAAAACAATTTTAGTTCCTTTTAGATTGAAATTATTTGGAAAATTTTTTTTTAATATTTTTATATATCTATCATTACCATCTTCGAGTCTTTTTACTCTGCCCAATAATTTAGGATTTGTAAGTTGTTTAGTATTTTTAGCATCTATTAATTTTTCTATTTTTTTTTCTATTTGATCTGACAACTTCATCCCATCAGGTCCAAATAATTTAAGACCATTATCGTAAAAAGGATTGTGAGATGCTGTAATCATAATTCCCATATTTGCTTTCATAGATCTTGTTAACATTGCTAAACCATTAGTTGGTAAAGGCCCAAATGTGAAAACGTGCATGCCGCCCGATGCTAAACCTGATACCAAAGCAGGTTCTAAAGTGTATCCAGATAATCTAGTATCCTTAGCTATTATTGCTATTTGCTTACTTTTTTTTTGGTTTTTAAAATAAGTAGCTGCCGCCAGACCAAACTTGAAAAACTTTTCTCCAGTAATATTTCCTTGGTTGACGGTACCTCTAATACCATCTGTACCAAAATATTTTTTACTCATGAATTAATTTGTATTTAAAATTTTATTAAAAACCAACATTCCCTGATTAATTTCCTTAACATTGTGAACTCTGAATAGCTGAACTCCTTGAGAAAGTCCATACAACACTGATGCTAAAGTTCCTCCTGTTCTGTCAGGAGTATCAAATTTTGTTACTATATGTTCTATAAATCTTTTTCTAGAAGTTCCTATTAATATTGGACATCCTAAACTGTGAAGGATTGATATTTTAGATAATATTCTTAAGTTATGATGAAGATTTTTTCCAAAACCAATACCCGGATCGACAATTATAAATTCTCTTTTGTATTTTTGCTTTAAACAAAAATCAATTTTTTTTTCAAAAAAATCATAAATGTCTAATATTGCATCATCATATTTTGGATTTTTTTGCATTGTGTCTGGGGTGCCTTGCATATGGTGCAAAATAAATGGAATGCTATTTGAATTAATAATTTTAAAAGATTTCTTATCAAAATTTAGACCCGATACATCATTAATAATATTAATCCCACATTCTATTCCTTTCCTCATTACATAAGATTTTCTTGTATCTAACGATAAAGGTATTTTTGGAAATTTTTTTTTTATTTTAATTATAACATTTTTTATTCTTTTCCATTCATTTTCTTCATTAACAATTTTAGAACCTGGTCTAGTTGACTCTCCTCCAACATCGATTATAGCTGCTCCATTATTAGTCATGTGGACAGCTTGATCGTATGCTTTTATTTGATTAAAAAAAAGACCTCCATCAGAAAAACTATCTGGTGTTACATTTAGAACACCCATAATTTTTGAATTATTAAACTTAAGACCACAAATATTTTTTCTTCTTGAAGTAATTTTCTTTAAGTCAGAATTAATTATTTTTTTAATTTCACCCTTTAAAGAACTTATTTCTTTAATAGTATATATATTGCTATCAACTGTTTTATCCTTTTTTCTTTGGATAATTTCTAATTTATCAAAAGAGATATTTGTATTTCCTGCTAATGTAAGTGCCTTATTGTTTTTAACAAGTTTTCTAGCATAATTTCCATAATAGAAATTACACGGTCTTGTGTAATATTTTCGCATTAAAATTTAATGTGCAGGTTTTGGTTTTAAACCTAAAGAACCAAGTGCTGAAGATTGTTCTTTGTCTTTATTTTCTTCTTCGGCTG
>CACEPH010000024.1 GCA_902561465.1 uncultured Pelagibacteraceae bacterium | reverse complement strand
GCCGAAAGGAGATCCGCTTGCTATAGCGGAAGTTTCTGGAATCAATGGAGTTAAAAAAACAAGTGAACTAATACCTCTTTGCCATCCTTTGTCTTTAGATCATATTTCTATTCACACTGAGATTGATGAATTAAAAAATTCAATTACTGTTTACTGTTTAGTTTCTGCTAACTCCAAGACAGGTGTTGAAATGGAAGCTTTATCAGGTGTTAATTCTGCTCTTCTTGCGATTTATGATCTTTCAAAAATTGTTGAGCCTAATTTAAAAATAACAAATACAAAATTACTTATTAAATCTGGAGGCAAGAAAGGACTGTGGATTAATCCTGATGGAGTACCAGAAAAAATAAAAAGAGCTTTAAATATTTAAAATGATTAAATACCAAGAAGCTATAAAAATAATAAATAAAGCATCTTTAAATTTATCTGATGAAAAAATTTCTACGTTAGATTCTTTGCATAGAGTATGTGCAAAAAATATTTTATCACCAACAAAAAATCCATTATCTAACAATACAGCATTTGATGGTTTTGCACTTTTAGCTAAAGAAACAAGAGAACTATCTAGAAAAAAGGTTAAAAAATTCAAGATTCTAAAATCTATTGGTGCTGGTGACAATCCAAAAATAAAAAATTACCAAAAAAATTCTTCAGTAGAAATCATGACTGGAGCTATAGTTCCAAAACCATTTGATTCTATTATACCAGTTGAGAAGGTAAAATATTTTCCATCCAAAAAAAAACCAACTCACGTTATTGTAGATCAAGAAATAAAAAAGTTTTCATTTATCAGATTCGCTGGTGAAGATTTTAATTTAAAAGACATAGTAATAAAAAAAGGTGAGTTAATTCTGCCAAAACATATAATGGCTTTAACAACTTTGGGAATTAAAAATTTATATGTAAAAAAAAAACCCAAAATTATTTTCTTTGGAACAGGTAGTGAGATTGTAGATTATAAAAAGAAAAATATTTATAATTGGGAGGTTCGTAATTCAAATAACCATTATTTTATGTCGTTTGGTAAAAGTTTGCATTATCAAGTAATTGATGGAGGTGTAATTAAAGACAATCAACAAAAAAAACTGAAAGAAAAAATAAAAAAGTTACTTAAATCGGATATCGATATACTTGCAACATCAGGAGCAATATCTGCTGGTAAGTTTGATTTCATTCCAGAATTAATTAAGAAACTTGGTTTTAAAACATATTTTAAAGGCGTTTCTATAAAACCAGGTCGACCCATAATGCTGTCTAAATTTAAAAGAAAGGAAAAACTATTTTTTGGTTTGCCAGGAAATCCTATTTCATGTGCTGCAGGATTCCGTTTTTTTATTTATCCTTTGATACGTAATAGTTTAGGAATGTTAAAAGAAGAAAAATTTAAAGCCAAACTAATCAATAAATATTCAAAACGAAAAGATTTTACTCATTTTGCAAGATGTATATTAAATGTTAATTCTAAAGGATTGGTAGAATTGAGGGTTTTGCAAGAACAGCAATCTCATAGAATCAAATCATTTGCAAAAGCAAACTGCTGGGGTATTTTTCCAAGTGGAAAAGATCAATTTAAATCAGGGGATATTATTGAATGGGTGCCTTTAATTCCTAGTAGCTAATATATAATTTTTATGGTTTAATTTATTTATGTTAATAGATCCTTTCCAAAGAAAAATATCATACATAAGAGTATCAGTTACAGATCGTTGCGACTTTAGATGTACTTATTGCATGTCTGAAGATATGGAATTTTTACCTAAAAAAGATGTTTTATCTTTAGAAGAACTAGACAGGCTTTGTAATTCTTTTATCGATCTTGGAGTAAAAAAACTTAGAATAACAGGTGGCGAACCTCTTGTAAGAAAAAATATAATGCAACTATTTAATAGTCTTGGGAAAAAAATAGGTAAAGGATTAGAAGAACTAACATTGACAACAAATGGCTCTCAGCTTGATCGTTATGCGAAAGATTTATTTAATAGTGGAGTTAGAAGAATTAATATTTCATTAGATTCTTTAAATAAAAATAAATTTAAAACAATCACCCGAAATGGTGATTTTGATAAAGTCATAAAGGGAATAATGGCAGCAAAAAAAGTTGGTTTAAAAATAAAAATTAATACAGTAGCTTTAAAGGGAATTAATGATGATGAAATTTTAAAACTAGTAAACTGGTGTGGAGAAAACAAATTTTCATTAACATTTATAGAAGTAATGCCCATGGGAGAAATTGGAGAAAAAAGGATAGACCAATATATGCCTTTAACTGAAGTAAAAAGTTTAATACAAAAAAAATATAGTATTACCAACGATCCATTAAGAACTGCTGGTCCAGCTCGTTATGTACATTGCCATGAAACAGATCAAAAAATCGGTTTTATCACTCCACATACCCATAATTTTTGTGAACTGTGTAATCGAGTCAGAATTACTTGTACTGGAGAAATGTATATGTGTTTAGGTCAGCAAGATAAAGCAGATTTGAAAACACCTTTGAGAAAAAGTGAAAACAACCAATTACTAAAAGATGTTATATACGAAGCTATCTCAAGAAAACCAAAAGGGCATGATTTTGTTATTGAAAGAAAAGATAATGAAAATTTTGTTCCTAGACATATGAATGTAACGGGCGGTTAAAATGGAAATTCAGTTAAAACTTTATGGATCATCCAAAATATTAAGTGATAAAGATACGCTAAATATTCAATTGCCAAATAACTCTGATATAAAAAAGCTTAGAGACATTCTAGATAAAATTATTTCAGAAAAATATTCAAAAAGTAATTTGAAAAGCTTACCTCAAACTGCAGCCTTTTTTAGCGAAAGGGACGAAGTTATAAATGATAGCTACAAATTAAGGAATAAAGAGTTCATTTCGATTATTCCTCCTATTGGCGGTGGTTAATGAGTTTACATACGGCTCTTGTTAAAATAGAGGAAGAAAAAATTTCCTCAGAAAAAGCTAAAAAATTTATTTCTTCCGAAAAAAATGGCGCTGAATCTATATTTATAGGAAGAGTTAGAAACGAAAATAGTGGAAAAAAAGTGACAGCTGTTACATATGATGCACACGATCAAGCAGTTCTAAAGTCTTTTGAAATGATCTGCAGTACTGCAAAAATTAAATTTGATAATAATGCCAAAATTTTTTTAGAACATGTAAAAGGATATGCTCCTGTAGGTGAAATAAGTATTCTAATAGCAGTCGGATCAGGACATAGAGATGAAGCATTTAAAATTTCAAGATATATTCTTGAAGAAGTTAAGCATCAATCTCCCATATGGAAAAAAGAGCATTATGTTGATGGAAAAGAAGAGTGGCTTCCAGGACATTCATTGAGACCTACAAAGGAAATAAAATGAAACAGAACCAAGCCGATACAGCAATTTTAATTGTTTTAATAGCAGGAATATTTTGGTCTTTTGGAGCTTTAGTCGTTCGTTTTATTGAAGATGCACGTTCCGTTCCTTGGCAATATCTTTTTTTTAGAGGCTTTACTATCTTTATACTAATAAATTTTTATTTATTTATAAGAGAAGGCAAATTATTTATTAAAAATTACAAAAAAATTGGAGCTTCAGGAATTCTTGGTGGCATAAGTTTGGGAATTGCTATGATGTGTTTCATATGGTCAATAACTCATACAACAGCAGCCGTTACTCTTTTAATGTTAGCGGCTATGCCTTTTATGACAGCAATTTTGGGTTACATTTTTCTTAAAGAAAAAGTTTCAAAAACTACTTTAATAGCAATAATTGTTGCAGCCATAGGTATTGTTTTTATGGCCTTTAGTAGTCGACAAATTGGAACTCTATTTGGTTTAGTCGTGGGACTTTTATCTGCATTAGGTTTTTCTTTCTTTTCTGTTTCATTAAGGTGGAGAAAAAATACACCAACATTTACAACTGTTGCGGTTGCCGGATTATTTTGTGGGACATTTTCTTTTTTTGTTTTAATTTTTAATGATACTAGTTTTTTTACTACATTTAGAAACTCCTCTTTATCAGCCTTGCACGGTACTTTGGTTTGTTCAGGAATGATACTTTATTCTATTGGATCAAAACATCTACCCGCAGCCGATCTCACTTTGCTATCTTTAACTGAAGTTCTGGGTGGTATTTTTTGGGTTTGGCTACCTATTTTTGGAATTAACGAAATTCCAACAGCCAATACAATAATTGGAGGAAGCATTATTACTTTTGCTCTTATTTACTATAGTCTGAATACCAAAAGAAATAGACGCTTTATTGGTTTGAATTAATTATATTTTTTAGCTAGGGTTTTTTTTTAAAAACTCAATGTAATTTATAACTTCTTGAAATTTTTCATCTTCAATGTCTTTATAACTTTTTTGAAATTTTGACTTCACGCATATTGCAACATGAGCATAAGGATTTCTGCCTTTGGGATGATTAGGGTGTTCAGGCAACTGTCCTTTTAAATAATCGCCAGCTTCCTGAATGATTTTCCAGAGTTTACCTGCGTTTTCTTTGTTCATACCAGCATCAGGATAAGTATGAATATAATCAAACCAATTATAGGAACAAAGAAATGTTGCATATTGTTATTCTACTTATTTATTACTTAATATGTCTGCTCTAAAAGTCGAATAAATTATTAAAATTAAAAAAGGAATGCATATTAAGTTCATAGTTTTCCAACTAGTTAAACTTAAAAATATTCCTGCCGATAAACTTGCTAATGCCATTGTTGAGAATACAATTAAATCATTAACTCCTTGTACTCTAAATTTTTCTTCTTCTTTATAAGTTAAAACAACTAAACTAGTTCCGGAAATAAATAAAAAATTCCACCCTAAACCTAAAAATATTAGAGCCACCATATAATTTATAAATGTTTGTTCAAATAAAGCTAAGATTATTGTTACGGCATAAAACAAAACTCCCATATAAATTATTTTACTATGACCAAACTTTTTAATTAAATGTCCCGTAATCAATGATGGAAGAAACATAGCCACTAGATGAAATTGAAGAACTAAGCCTGTATCTTCCAAACTCATTTTTTCCATCACATGCATACTTAAGGGCGTTGCAGTCATTAAAAAAGACATTACAGCATAAGCAAATGCAGCAGAAATTATTGCTTGTAAAAATCTTGGTTGAAGAATTATTTCAGATAATCTACGTCCATCATATTTATTATTAAAATCTATTTTTACTTTTTCATTATTTTTATAAAAAATAAAAAATATTACAGGCATAAAAGTAAATACAGCGAGCAAAAGATAAGAGCCAACATATAAATGATCAGGGATAAGGTTTTTTGTATAATTTGCCAAAGTTATACCCAAAAAGGAAGAGACGATTCCAGCTAACATTAAAGTAGAGATAGCCTTTGGTACTTTTTCTTTCTCTACAGTTTCTGCAGCTGCAAAACGATATTGATGAGCAAATGCTATCCCCAAACCAAGAATTAAATGAGAGATACAAAATAAAATAAAGTTTTGTTGAGTGATAGCAAAAACAGCTATTAGACAAGTCGTCGAACTCACCAATGCTCCAAAAATAAAACCTAACCTTCGACCAATTTTGTTCATAATTTTTGCTGCTAGAATAGTAAAAATTGCAGTACCAAGAACTGATAAAGCTGTAGGCAATGTTGATAGAGACTTTATAGAAGTAATTTGAGACCCAACAATTCCACTTAAAAAAACTGTAATAATATTAGCTGTAAATCCAAAAACTTGACTTAAAGCTAATAGTGATAAATTTTTATTCATTTAATAATTCACTAATATTTTTATCTAATTGAAGTTCAAAATTTTTATCATTTCCTGGATTGGCTGCACAATGGCCAAAAGGAGAGTCTATGGGTTTTAAAACTGAATTTGGAATATATTTAGCTTCAAATTCATTATCCTTAGTTCTGAAATATAAATCTTGGTTGCAAGGCATTAAAATTGTCCGGGCTTTGATTGATTTTAATGCTTTTTGAAAATCATTATTATAAATAGGACCAGAACTAATATCTGCCGTTTGCCATGTTTTAAGTTTAGCTAATAGATTATTAGCATCCCAATTTCTTACATGATCACTTTCCCAATCTTGAAGTAATTCTTCTACTGTTTCAAATCCTAATTTTTTAAAAAGTTTTTCCCTAAAAAAATCTTGTGAAAAAGCCCAACCGGCATAAACTCTGCCAAACGCTTTAAGACCAGCAACAGGAGGAGATTTGTAATCTCCATTGTTCCAATTTTTATCTGATATAAGTGCAGCTTTAACACCTTCTAAAAAAACATGATTATGTATTGATGTTTTTGCGGAAGCGCAAAAAGGAAGAATGGATTTAACCATATTTGGAAATTGGGCTGCCCATTGATATGATTGACAACCTGCCATTGACCATCCAGCTACTAAAGCTATCTTTTTGATTTTTAATTTTTCCGTTAATAATTTGTGCTGACAATTAATATTATCCCACAATGTTATATCGGGAAAACGAGGTCCATCCTGTGGACTTGAACTATTACTTGGTGATGACGAGAAACCATTTCCAAACATATTAATAGAAATAATAAAATATTTGTTAGGATTAATGGCTCTATTTGATCCGAAGAATCCTTCGTTTCTTTTATGTGTTCCAGTATAAAAAGTGGGTAAAACGATAACATTATCAGAACTTTTATTTAAAGTTCCATAGGTCTTATATGTAATTTTTGCAGACTTTAAATTTTTGCCTGAAAGAAGTTTGACATCTCCTAAGTCAAAAGTTTCAAAATCTTTCATCAAAATAATCGAAGGTATTCTTTTACTTCCCAATCAGTAACTGCTTGGTGATAACGTTCCCATTCATCATTTTTATAAGATAGATAAGATTTTTTCATCACGGATCCCAAAACTTCATCTGACAATTTATCTTTCTTAAGAGCCTCAATTGCTTGCAGCAAGTTTTTAGGCAATTGTCTAATTCCTAATTTTTTAAATTCTGAATCTTTCATTTGATATAAATCTTGGTCTGTCGGTTTGCCTGGATCTATTTTATTTTTAATTCCCTCAGTTGCGGCCGACACAGTCATAGCAAGAGCAAGATAAACATTCATCATCATATCAGCAGCTCTATTTTCAATACAAAATCTATTTTGAGGTAAACGAAATTGTGCTGATCGGTTATTATGACCATAAGTAATATTCGTAGGAGCCCAAGTTACTGTACCTCCTTCAAATCCACCTACTCTTGGAACTAATCCATTGTAAGAATTAACAGTTGAGCATGTAATAGAAGTTAAAGCTTCCGAGTGCTTCATAAGACCACCTACAGCATATTTTGATTCTTTAGACCATGATTTTCCATCAGTGAAAATATTTTTACCCGGTCTGTTAACATCTTCCATAGAAAAATTTATATGTGCTCCCGAG
>CACEPH010000023.1 GCA_902561465.1 uncultured Pelagibacteraceae bacterium | reverse complement strand
TGTGACCGATCTGTAGTCCATTCTGTAGTCCAACTGTATCGTTCGAAATAAAGAAAACTATACAACTGACTCATAAGCAATTGTTTGTTAAATTTGAACTTAATGAGATTATATTTTGCGTAATGCTTACTATTGTTCAACCTATTGGTATTAGAATCAGCGGTATTCAATCATTGGAAACTGCAAAGGTAGCTATAAAAAATAAAGCTGGCATTGCTTTTGTGTTTGATAAAAAAAGTCCGAAATATATTGATCCTTTAAAAGCTAGTAAGATTTCTGAAGTTTTATCGAAAGATATATCCACTATCGGAATTTTTAACGATCCTTCTGACGAAGAATTAACATATTGTCTTAATAAAATAGATCTTAGTGGTATTCAATTGAATGGAAACGAAAGCAAAGAAAGAGTTGAATTTATTAAGATATGGTTTTCATATTATCCACTTGAAACACATCTTAAGGCAGGTCAAAGTCTTTCCTCAAAGTATAAAAAGACAAGAAGATTTAAACGGAGAATTATAAAAGCGATATCCGTTAATACAAAAAAAGATTTAGAAAAAATACCAATTTATGAAAATATTGCGGATGGTTTGTTGTACGATACCAGTAATTCAGAAATAATTGATTGGAGTATGTTTAAAGAAACATTTAAATGGGAGAATCCATTATCCGAAAATTACACTGGAAAAGAAATTCTTCCTCGTTTTTATGGAACAATTTCAGGAAAATTTAACGAAGAAAATATAAAGCCAGCTTTAAAAACTGGAACAAAATCAATAGATATTTCATCGGGACTTGAAAATGAGTTGGGTGAGATAAGTACAGAAAAAATTAATTCTTTATTTATATATCTCAAAAAACATAAGCTTTTGTATGTTATTTGATGAAAGAAATTATAGAAATTTGAATTTGAGGTAGTATTATTAAATAAAATGAAAGATGAGATAACCTATAAAGTAAATGTTGTAGAGTCTTCAAAAAGAAGACGGACTATAAAAGATAACATAAATAAAAAGAAAACTTATCACAAAGAATCTTTTAGAATTAAGGGAAAGTTTAAACAAGTACCAATAATTGTTTTGCCTATAGATTTACCTGTTTACCATCTTAATAATGGTAGAACACGAGCTGAACAAAGAAATTATATTGTTGAGAATAGTAAAAAGGATGATTTTTTTGAAAAGAATCAAGAAAATAATGCTCAGCAAAGAATTCAACATGAAATACTTTTTAGAGCTTCACAGGATTCAACCGCAAATATTTTTATGGAATTGAAAAGATCAAAAGATTTTAGAGAAGATTCACCATTATTACTTGAGAGCAATGGAATGGTAATTAACGGAAACAGAAGGTTGGCCGCTTTAAGAGAACTTTATAAATCTGATGTGAAGACGTTTGATAAATTTAAACAAATTCCATGCGCAATAATCGAAGAGCATTTAAGTGCACAAAATATTAAAGAAATTGAAAATTATCTACAGGTAAAAAAAGAAAACAAACAAGAATATGATTGGATATCGTTAGCCTTGGAAATAAAAAATGAAAGAGAAAGATTGCAACTTACTAACAAACAAATAGGAGTTAGTATGGGGAAAACCGAACAAGAAGTGGAAAGGTTTTATAATTTGATCAAAGTTATTGATCAGTGTTTGAATGAAGATTGGAAAAAACCTGGTGAATATGATCTTGTAATGAAACAGGAACAGCTTTGGAAAAATACCGAAGAGAGAGCATTTAGAACTAAAAATCCTGCTGAAAAAGCTGCTATTTACAAAGTGGCTAGAATGATATCTCTAAACTCAACAAAATTAGGAGACAGGGCCTACAGATTTGCATCTACCTTGCAAAAAAAAAACAATTTAAATACGACAGTAAAATATTTAGCTGATAGGTATCATGTAAAGGAACCAAAAATTCAAAGTGATAAAAAATCAGATGATCCTTTGGATGTTATTAAACCTATCGAAGGCCAGATTAATATTTCAGTAGTAAATAAACTTCCAGTTAAAAAAAATACCGAAGAAGTAATACTTCAAACTTTTGATCACTTAAGTGATAGTAGTGATAAAAAAGCTGCTTTAAAATATAGCCAAGATTTATTGAACAAGGTTACAGTATTAGAACAATTGACCATGGATAAAAAATATAGAAGTGAAATTCTTCAAAATTTAAAGAGACTTATAAAAAAAGCTCAATCGATAGTTAATAAAATTAGCTAGATTGTATAAACAAAATTCAAAATGAAGTTCCACATTTCTCAAATCGTTTCTAATAATTTACCATATGCTAAAATAGACATTTCAAAAGATTTTGATAAGACTGCTTGGGATTTAATTCGAAATTCAATAAAAAAAATCCAAAATTCAGATTTTTTAGATGAAACTAAAACAAGTATTACAGCTGAATGGTATGCCTTGTTAAGTATCTTAAATGAGCTTAAATCCTTTAAAGATGAGTATAAATTTAAAGTAACCTATAGCGAAGAAGCTAAAAAATTAATAGCTGAAACTTTAAAAAATAGAAATATAATTAATTCTGAAGTTCCAATTATCGATTTTGGAAAAAATTTAAATGAAAAGCTAAAAGAGTTAGGTTTTAATAAAATTGTCCTAAAAGATTATCAGATCCGTGATCTTAAAAGGATTTTATCTTTTCCACACGGAGCTAACTTTTCTGTCCAAGGATCAGGAAAAACTGCCGTCACTCTAGCAGCACATTTATTATTGAGGAATAATTCAATAATCAAAGCAAATTGTCTTTTTGTGGTTTCTCCAAAAAATGCTTTTTTAGCATGGGAAGATGGTTTTAATGAGGTATTAGATGATAATTCTATTTTAGTAAAAGAAGGTTTAACAGAATTAACGGGAACTCCCAAGCAAATATCGGAAAAATTAAACTCTGAAAATAAAAATTTTATTATAAATTATGAAAAATTAATCTCTGTACAAAATTTAATATCGCAATTTGTATTAAATAAAAAAAATAGAATTCATTTTGTTCTAGATGAAAGTCATAAAATAAAGAGCGAACTTGCGCAACGGTCACAAGCTATTTTAAGTCTCGCTGTCCTGCCTTTTTCAAGAAAAGACATATTAACTGGAACACCATTGCCTAATAGATTGGAAGATATTAATAGCCAATATCAATTTTTATATCCCGGATCAGTTTATTCTGGAAACCGATTTTATGTCAGAACCACTAAAAGTGAATTAAATCTCCCAGAACCTAAAATAAATTTTATGAATGTTGAGATGTCTGCCCCACAACTAGCGTTGTACAATATGGTGATGGAGCCTTTGATTAGAATATTTGAAACTGATGTAGCAATTAACTATTCAAATTACAGAGAAATAAGAAAATCTATTATTAGATTAATTTTAATTTCAAGCAATCCTATAATATTAACAAACCGACAGCTTGAAAATGGAGAATTCTTTTTTGGTAACAATATAGATAGCAATGTTCATAGAGAATTGGTTGAAGAAGAGAAATCTGGAGGTTCTCCAAAAATTAAAGCCGCATGTACTGAAGCAAGAAGATTAGCAGCACAAGGAAAAAAAACAGTGATTTGGAGTTACTTTAGATACAACATTGAAACTTTGGGTAAATATTTTTTAAGAGATTTAAATGCTGAATACATCCATGGGGGAGTTGATGTTGGTTCTGAAGAAGAATATGACACAAGAAAATACAAGATAAAAAAATTTAAAGATCCAAAATCTGATTGTATGACCCTAGTCGCCAACTATGCTTCTTGTGCCGAAGGAATTAGCCTTCATAAAATTTGTCATAATGCAATATACATTGATAGAAGTTTTCAGGCTGATCAGTATTTACAATCTGTCGATAGAATATGTCGTTTGGGAAACAATGATCAAAAAAATATTTCTATTCTTCAGAGCGCAATACCTGGACATTTAAGAAATATAGATTTGACCGTCAAAAATGCTCTGGAAAGAAAAATAAGTATGATGGCGAGATTTTTAAACGATCCAGACCTGAGACAAATGGCGGTTGATGAATCCAGAGGGTTATTGCCAATCGATGATGATATTACAGTTGATGATATTCAAGACATTATTAGAGATTTTATTCCAGCACAATGATTGAAGAAATTACTACAAGCAGCATGTTAGCAGCTCAAGAATTATCAAAAGATTCAAATTTATCATCAGCAAAAGATTTTAAACACTTAGAAAATTATAAATATACTTTAGATTTTATTAATGGAAAAAAACTTATTGAAGCTATTGGCAGCTCATTATTTGATAAAATTAAAGAACAAAAAGATGTTGAAGACACTCAACGCGTTCGAAGAGAAATAATAATGAAGTTCTTAAAAGAAGTTAAGCCTCCATATATTTTTGCCATACCCAAGGGTTCGTTTCATTTTCTAAATTGTATAAGTGAAAATTTTAGACAGGTTTTTGAAGATGCAGGACTTTTAATTGCAATTGAAGATTTGTCTAATGAAAGTCTAGAAATTCGTGAATGGTGGGATGATATATCTAATTTTGTAAGAACACTTGCTAAGAATGAAAAATTGGAACTTGGTAGAAATGGAGAAGAAAAAACATTTAACTATGAAGTCGAAAAATTAAATAAATTAAAAATTAATAAGAAACCTAAGTGGGATGGCTTTTATGACAACATGCTAGGTTATGATATTCAATCCTGGGACAACAAATCAAATAAAATTTTCATTGAAGCTAAAGCTTCATCCTTTACTGATGGAAAGTTTCATTTATCAAGAAATCAATGGAATTTTTCCGTTTCTGAAAAAAACTCTTATTATGTTTATGTTTGGATACAAAATAAAACTGTACCAAGAATAATAAATTTCAAAGAACTTGAGAGCTATATCTTGGAGGATAAAAAAAGCACGGAGTGGAAAGAGATACTCATAACTCCAAAAGCCATTAATTAATTTCTTCTGTATAATTTAGAATTTGGTCCAGCTATTTTTATGGGTGTATACGAAGGTCTGAACTTCAATTTTCCTTGTTTTAAAAGTTTTATTCTTTTTTTAGCAACATTAATATATTTTTTTTTGATTTCAGATCCTGCTGAACGTCTTTTATTTTTTAAAGCTGCACATAATGTTGTTCCAACTCCAGCGTAAGGATCCACAACTAAATCATTTTTATTGCTTAATGCTAAAATTAATCTTTCAGCTAATTCAATAGGAAACTGACATGGATGAATTGTTTTTTCTTTGTGATTGCTTTTGACATTAGGAATAATCCAAACATCTGAAGGATTTTTTCCATTTATATTTCCTGAATACTTTCCCTTGTTTGGTCCTTTATAAGATAATTTTCCAGGGTATTTTTGTGGTACTCTTACTGTATCAAGATTGAACGTATATTTGTCTGATTTACTAAACCACATGATGGTTTCGTACCTGCCAGAAAATCTATTGTGCGAATGCAATCCATGCCCATAATGCCAAACTATTCTATTTCTAAGTTTTAAGCCTAAACCGTTACAAATATTAAAAATTGGGATATCCAAAGGAGTCATATTGGATTTCCAGTCTATATAATTTCCTACCTGCCAGCATAAACTCCCTTTGTCTTTTAATACTCTATAACATTCAATTAATGTTTCTTCCTGTTGATCCATGTATTCATTTAAAGGAATTCTCTTTTCGTAACTTTTTCCAATATTATAGGGTGGAGATGTAATAATTAATTGAACAGAATTGTCTTTTAGCTTTTTTAAAAGCTTCATTCGATCATCATTAATTAGGGTATATTTATTCATGATTTATAAGATTACCACAAAGTTTTTCTTTTTTTAAGATAGTTATCCTTAGCAAGTTTTACTCTATTTTTTGCATAATATAGTCTCGCCATCGATTTAACTTTTTCTGGATTCTTTTTTTTCCACAACATAACACTATTTATTCTACGTTTCTTGAAATCAGGGTCTTTTTTGTAATTATGATAACGCTTTAGTGCTAATGCATTTATTCTTTTTTTGTTCTTAGTCGAATATGATTTGATTTTTGCTGCATTATTTAAACGATATCTCCTTTTACCAGCCAAATATTTTTCTCGATTTTGAGATATCCATATTTTTCTTTTTTTATATCTCTCTCTTTTTTGTTCATTAGTTAAATTTTTATATCTGTTCGCAAGTTTTTTTAAAATAATATTTTTATTTTTTAAATAATATTCTTTGATTTTTACCTTATTCTTTAAACGATATTTCTTCCTTTTGATTAAATATTCTTGACGTTCTTTAGAAGTCCAATTTTTTTGCGTTAGTAAGGTTACCATAACGTTTTCTTTTTTTTGATATCTTTATTACTCATCATATATTTTCTTTTAATTTTTAATATATTTTTCCTTCTCCATTTTATATTTGCTGTTCTAGCGGAAGTTTTAGCAAGTTCAGGGTTGTTTTCTCTCCATTTTTTTGACGAATTTTTTGAAAGTTCTGGATTATTTTTTCTCCATTCTTTTACTCTTTCTTTTTCCCGTTCAAGGTTATTTTTTCTCCATTTATTCCATCTTTCCCTAGCGTGAGCCCTAGCAAGTTCTGTTAATTTATTTTTCACTTTAATCAATTATAATTATTTTACACCTTTTGAACATATTTATGGCCTAATAATACCATTTAGTTGTGCTCTAAAAGTATAGTGCGAGTTTTCTTAACTTTATTTCTTGTTATAGTTTGGACATTTTTAATCCTAGTTCCTCTAAAAACTTATGCCGAAGATAGAACTTTTACCTGCAAACCTGTTGTTGCGGGTATGCCAAAAAAAGATGGTAATTTTTATATAGAAGATTTGCATGACGAATCTACTCCAATATTAGATATTATTCCTGACAATCAATTTCTTTTAAGAGGCGAAGATAAAAATGTATATTTTAAAAATAATTCGTCTAGAAAGTTTGAAGTGCTCGTCCCTTATGAAAGTATAGCAGATATAAAAGAAATTCGAGAAATACATGAAGGATTAAGTAATTGGGATGATATTATTTCACTTGAAAATTTTAGAACCTTTTATTTAAAATATTTTGGTGACGATGGATCAGAATCCTTAAAAAGAATTAGTATTAATGAAAAAAATACCAGAACTGCAATTCTTACTGTTCCTGCGGCTGACTATCCTTCGTACTTTACTCTTTTTAACTGCAAATCAGATAATGCAAAAGAACCTATTCAAATAGAATTGTCGGACGATCCAAGTAAAAAAATATCTTAAGAAATTAAGATAACCGTAGTCCATCTGTAGTCCATGCATTTTTTAGAATCTTTTAGCGAGGTTTTATGCTAGTATTTTAATTAATTGTTGAGTGAAAATGATTACAAATCAGTTGCTCTACCAATTGAGCTATAGGGGCGCAAAAAGTTTTTTAGTTGAAAATAACAAATTAAGCAAGCCTAATAAAGATAATAGACTATTATTAAATTTTTAAAATATTTTTCATTGATTCTCAATTTCAAGTGAAAGTTGCTTAAAGTGACTTATTGTGACCGATCTGTAGTCCATTCCGTAGTCCATTTATTTATCATATATTTTCTACAATTCTGCACGACTGACACAATATTAATTTTGGTGTATAATGTGGTACGCAGATACTTGCTCGTTGCCTGCTGGAGCATAGAAAAATTAAAGCAACGGGCAATAAATAAATTATGCCTTTTGACCCTTCAATATATGAAAAAAGACACAAATATTTTTTAAATTTTGCAAATAAATTTTTTGTGGAAGATTTTTGGGAAAAAGTTCTTAAAGATGAAAAAGGTGCTTGCATATTTCTGTGTGCATTTTATTCAGCCGTTAAAAATAGATGCGATACTTCTGTCAAAGCAACTTCAGAAATTGTGTACAATAGTCTTAAAAAAAAATGTTTAAAAAATGAAACTTATGAGAACTTTTTTGAAATTTTAGAAAAACATAATCTTAAATTAGGTTTTAAAAGCTATATCCCTTTTTTAAATTCTGACTTAAAGAAAGCATTTAATTCCTTTGAAATATTGTATTCAGATTATGAAATGCAAATGAAAGAAAAGGGAGAGATTTAATGAGCAGACCATCAGAAAAGTTTTATGGAAAACAATTAGTGCAAGAATACGAAGACCTATTAAACTACTGCAAAGAGGACAACAGAGCTTTTCCAATTAACTGGTACAAGGTTATGGAAATATTGGAAACAAGAAAACTTCCAAGACATTGTTGGGGATATTATGACAGTTTAATTCTGGGATATTGGAATGATTATAACGTTAATCAAAAAATTGAAAGATTTCATAAACAAATCCAATATGGAGCGTTTATGACACATAGCCCCACTCATTTTAAAAAACTTAAAGATTTTCTAATGAACCTTAAAAAAAATGAATGGAGTTATAGGTGGTTAGATGATTGGCGTAATGAAGGCACATCTCCATTTTTTCCATCAGAAAGATTAAGTTCTTAATGAAAAAACTTTTAGATGAATTTTGATCAAATAATCCCAATAATCTTTTTGATTGGAGTATTGATATTAGTGTTGCCTAGTTTTTTACAATCCAATTCCAAACTAAAACAACTTCTTGCTAATCTTTCAATCTGGGTAATTATTGTTTTGATAGTGACTACAATTTCGTATTTTTTATTAAGATAAAAAATCCCATGCGTAGTCCATCTGTAGTCCAAGTATTTTTTTGAATCTTT
>CACEPH010000022.1 GCA_902561465.1 uncultured Pelagibacteraceae bacterium | reverse complement strand
ATTACAGCAGGAATGGCAGCAAGCAAACCTAGTGCTGTTGCAAATAGAGCCTCGGCTATTCCAGGAGCTACTATTGCTAAACTTGTATTTCTCGAAATAGCAATTGATTGAAAAGAATTCATTATTCCCCAAACTGTTCCAAATAAACCAATAAAAGGTGCCGTAGATCCTACAGTGGCTAAAAATGTAAAATGTTTTTCAATTAATTTGATTTCCCTGTCTGCTGAAATTTCAATAACTCTTGTTACTCTATTGGACTGAATAGAAGATGATTTAGATTTTGTTTTAATTAGTTCTGTCATTGCTGATTGAAATATATTAGCGATAGGATCTTTGTCTCTATTTGTAAGACTATTATAAAAACTTTCTGCCGATCTTGATTTCCAAAATTTTTCTTCGAAACTATCGGTGCTTTTCTCTATCCTTTTAAAAAGTCTATACTTATCAAAAATTAAAGCCCATGAATAAATTGAGGCTGCTATTAAAATAATAATAACACTCTTTACGACAAAATCTGCTCTTAAAAAAAGTTGAATTAAAGAAAAATCTGTTGTTCCTCCCAACCCAACAACTTGTGTAGCTACTTCTTGTTCCATTAAGGTTAATGTGCATCTAAATGTGTCATGAATTTGGCACTAAAATTAGGGTTTTATGGGAATTAAAGTTGTGTATCGCTGAAATATCTAGCGATTAAAATTGCATCAGCTTTGTTCGAGTCTTTTTTTCTAGAAAGTTGACTGGATATTTCTGGATAAACTTGAATTACCTTAGTTCTGCTTGCGTCTTTATTTGTTTTAATTAAATTAAAATACTTCTTCCATTTTGCAGGCCTTACAAAATAAATTGGCAAATTTAAAGCTGAACAAATTCCTTTGATTACACCAAAAGATTGGCCAAAATTAAACATACTAGTGACTCCTTGACCAGGCATAGCATTAACATGTTCAACGACAACTATAATTTCTTTATCATTGTTTAATCTTTCTTTAAAAATATTGGTAACTTGAGATCCATTTACTTGTCTTTTATTTTTTTTTCCATCTATCATTGTAGGCATTTCAAAAACTTCAAGAACTTTTTTATTTTCTAATACGCTAATCGCGCCACTAATACCAGGATCTATTCCAATAATTATCATTTTGCTGAAATTTTTTCAAAAAAATTACTATCTACCTCTAAATTTGCATATACATGTTGTACATCATCATCACTTTCCAGTGTCTCTAAAAAATTTATTACAGATTTTGTTTTTTCTTCATCCAGAGATATTTTGTTTGTGGGCAGCCATTCAATGCCTGATGAAATAAAATCATTAATTTTCTTTTCTATTTTAATTTTTACTTTATAAAAATTATCTTTTGAAGTAATAATTTGATGATAAGGCCCATTTGATAAACAATCCTCGGCTCCAGAATTTATAGCTAATTCTAATATTTCATTATCAGAAATTTTTTTTTTATCTATTCTAATAACTCCAGATTGTTTAAACTGATGTGCTGCTGCTCCAGACTCTCCCAGATTACCTCCAAATTTTTGAAAAATTGTTCTAATATTCGATGCTGTTCTATTTTTATTATCGGTCAAAGCTTCAATAATAATTGCTATTTTCTCCGGTCCAAAACCTTCGTAAACTAAGCTATTATAATTGGCGCTTTTGTTTACTTCAGATTTATTAATTGCTCTGTCAATATTATCTTTTGGCATATTTGATGATCTTGCTGCTTGTATTGCTGATCTTAACCTTGGATTCATATCAGGGTCTTTTGATCCTAGTTTTGCAGCAACGGTAATTTCTTTTGAAAGCTTTGAAAAAATCTTCGAACGTTGCTTGTCTGCTCGGCCTTTTCTATGCTTAATTCCTGCCCAATGTGAATGCCCAGCCATAAACTATAATCTGTTCTCCAAATTATTTCCTATAATAATTGGTTCAACTTTTTTGGCCAAACCAGTTTTATTATCAGCTCTAACCATTAAGCCAGAAATTGTAGCTTCACCAAGAGCTGGATAATGTCTTTTAGATGTTGGGTCTTTAAAAAATTTTTTTAAAGAATTATCTCTATTCATTCCAATTACAGAATTATAATCTCCGCACATCCCCACATCTGTTTGATAAGCTGTCCCTTTTTCCATAATTCTATGATCCGATGTTGGAACATGAGTATGTGTTCCAACCACCATTGTAGCTTTGCCATCGAATAAATATCCCATAGCCATTTTTTCACTTGTTATTTCCGCATGAATATCAACCACTATAAAATCAGCATCTCTTTTTAATTGAACAGTTTGTATAAATTTTTTTGCTTCTTGAAATACATCCTCACATTTTTTCATAAAAATATTTCCCATTAAATTTATCACTGCAACTTTTTTTTTATTTTTAGCTTGGAAAATACCATAACCATTACCAGGTGAACCCTTAACTAGATTTTGAGGTCTTAATAGTCTTTTTTCTGAACTAATAAATTCCATTGTTTCCATCTGGTCCCAAACATGGTTTCCTGTTGTGATAACATCGGCCCCTGCTTTTAAAAATTCCTCAAAATTCTCCTTTGTTATGCCTACCCCAGGATCTGCAGCATTTTCTCCATTTAAAATAACAAAATCTAATTTTTTTTTTTTGATAAGTTTGGGTAGTTTTTCAGTTATGACTTTTCTTCCTGATGGTCCCATAATGTCACCCAACAATAAAATATTCATATGATTAATTATTTGAACTTATAATCCCTCGTTCGGTAAAAATATAGTCTAATTTAAAATCATGTTTGTTAACTGGTATGCTTTTACACTTCTGAAACGAGTAAGCTATTCCTAAAGCAATTGTTTTCTTTTTTATATTTTTAATTTTTCGTAAGCTTCTATCGTAATACCCTTTGCCATAACCAATACGATTTAATTTTCCATCAAAAGCAACAAGGGGCACCATGATAAGATCAGGAACTGTTTGTTTTTTTGAATTTTCAGGTTCTAAAATACCAAATTTACTAACAAAAAGCGGGTCCTGAAAAATCCAGGATTTGAAGCTCATTGAAATTGGAGACTTTATAACAGGCAGTGCAATTTTAAATTTTCTTTTTGTTGCTTCTTCAAGAAAACTTAATATGTTTACTTCGTAATAAGAAGGATAGTAACCCGCAATAGTAATCTTTTTATTATAAAAATGTTTTCTTATTAATTTAAATATTAAATCAAAATTAAATTTCTTTGCATTTAAATATTTTTTTTTCCTCTTTAAAATAAACCTATTTCTTAAATTGAGTTTATCATATTTCATCTACTGAATATTTTTTTCCTGATCAATTTCTGCGTTTTCGATAAATTTTTCTATTGATTTTGTAGTTTTTTCTAAAATTTCTTCATATGAGTTTCTACTTTCCTCTATCATTTCTTTAAATGTATTTAATTCATTTTTTAGTTTTTCAATTTCTTTCTCCTTTTCATCTTTATAATTTATTGCCAGAGTCCTTAGTTCTTTAAATTTGATTGATAGTTTTTCAAAATCATTTTTTTTACTGTTAACTTTTTTATTTAAATCAAAATAATCATCAACCATCTGTATTGCTGTAATTAATAAAAGTTTGCTTTCACCAATATTTCCAAGATTTTTTTTAAGTGCGTTGTACTTTGAATCTAGGTGATTTGCTAATTCCTTTAAATTTTCTTCTTGGCCATCGTCACAAGATAGTAAATAATCTTTATTATTAAATTTTACATTTACGTTTGCCATTTTTCTATTTCATCAATTAAGGTTTCTGTTTCTTGGTTAAGTTCGTCAATCTTTTGATTAATGGTATTTTGATTTCCATATTTATTTGTTTCATCTTTATTGATTTTTTCTAATTCAGATTTTAAATCCTGGTATTTTTTGGAAAGGCTATCATAATCTTTGTCTGATTCTTCTTTTTCCCTTAATAATTGATTCTTTTCTAAATTAAGCGAATTGATGACATTATTCATCTTTAGAACTCTATTTGACATTGTGTTTAATTTTTTTAGAACATTATTCAATTTTTTTTCTTTTTCTTCGTAATTTTTCATTTGATTTATTTAAAAATCATATTATTGATTTGATACGTTCAAGTCTATATAGGTTTTATAGTGATCCCAGTCTCAAAAGATTTAGCAAATGCAATAAGATTTCTTTCTATAGATGCAGTTCAAAAAGCTAACTCTGGACATCCTGGTATGCCCATGGGGATGGCTGATGTTGCAACCGTATTATTTAAATACTACCTAAGGTTTAATCCAAAAAATCCTAGCTGGATTAATCGTGATCGATTTATTTTATCTGCAGGTCATGGATCAATGCTTTTATACTCTCTCCTGCACTTGACTGGATACAAAAGCATATCAATTAAAGATATTCAAAATTTTAGACAGCTTAATTCTATTTGCGCCGGCCATCCTGAATATGTAAAAAATTCTGGAATAGAAACTACAACAGGACCTCTGGGACAAGGTTTATCAAACGCAGTTGGTATGGCAATTGCAGAAGAAATTTTAAAAAAAAAATATGGATCAAATTTAATAAATCATAAAACCTACGTTATTGCTAGCGATGGAGATTTAATGGAAGGAATAAGCCATGAAGCAATGAGTTTAGCAGGACATTTAAAACTAAAAAATCTTATTGTTTTTTTTGATAATAACAAAATATCTATTGATGGTTCTACCGATTTATCTGTATCAGATAATTATAAAAAAAGATTTGAAAGTTACGGTTGGTCATTTCAAGAAATAGATGGTCATAACGAAAAACAAATATCAAAAGCTATAAAAAAAAGCCTTAGTTCAAATAAACCAAATTTAATTTCGTGTAAAACTATCATTGGGTATGGATCGCCTAATAAATCAGGTAAAGCATCTTCCCACGGAGCTGCTCTTGGAGAAGAAGAGGTTGCTTTAGTTAGAAAAAAATTAAAATGGCAACATAAACCTTTTGAAATTCCAAATGAAATTTTAAATGAGTGGAGAAAAATTGGAGAAAAGGGAGCTATCGATGAAAAAAAATGGAATTTAATTTATAATAAAAAAGATAAGAAAATTAGAGACGAAATTGACAGAATAATAAACAATAAACTACCAAAAAATTTTGATGAACAAACTATATCTTTGAAGAAAAAAATTTTTGATTTAAAATCTACACAGGCTTCGAGAAAATCTTCAGCTTTTGTTTTAGAAAATATTATGGAAAGTTTACCTGAATTAGTTGGAGGATCAGCAGATTTAAGTGGTTCAAATAATACAATAACAAAACATTCTAAAGTGATTAAATCTTCAAATTTTAATGGGAACTATATTCATTATGGAGTAAGGGAACATGGTATGGCTGGAGTTATGAATGGCATGGCCCTTCACGGAGGAATAATTCCTTATGGAGGAACTTTTTTAATTTTTTCCGATTATTGCAAGCCATCAATAAGACTGTCTGCTTTGATGGGTTTAAAAGTCATTTATGTATTTTCTCATGACTCTATTGGTTTAGGTGAAGATGGACCAACGCATCAACCAATAGAACACTTGGCTCACTTGAGAGCTATACCTAATTTAAATGTTTTTAGACCTGCTGACACAATTGAGACACTTGAATGTTGGGAAACGGCCTTAAAAAGTAGTACTAATCCCAGCGTGATAGCCTTATCAAGACAAAAAATTCAATTTGTGACTGAAGCGCTCACAAACAAAAACATGAGTGCTCTTGGAGGTTACGAACTTAAAAAAACTAATTCTAATCCTGAAATTACTTTAATCGCATCTGGTTCTGAAGTTGAAATCGCAATTGACGCATTAAATAAACTAAAAAAAGCTAACATAAACTCAAAGGTAGTTTCTATGCCTTGCCAAGAATTATTTGATAAACAGCCAAAAGAATATAGAGAAAAAGTCATTGAAAAAAATTCTAAAAAAATATCTATAGAAGCAAGCAGTATATTTGGATGGGAAAAATATGTTGGCTCGGATGGAGCCTCCTTAGGACTAAAAACTTTTGGAAAAAGTGCACCTTATAAATCGATTTACGAAGATTTTAACTTAACTAGCGATAGTGTAGTTATGATTGCTAAGAAAATGCTAGGAAAATAAATATGACTGTAAAAATTGGTATAAATGGATTTGGTAGAATTGGACGTATGGTTCTTAGATCTATCATCGAAAATAACAGAAAAGACTTAGAGGTAGTAGCTATTAATAACAGGGGAAATTCTGAAATCAGCAGTTTTTTATTAAAACATGATACTATACACGGAAAACTAAAAGCTAAAATAAATCATTCAGAAAAAGCAATTGAAGTTAATGGAAAAAAAATCAATTTAATTCGTGAAACTGAAATTTCAAAAATAGATTGGAAAAAATATAGTGTAGATATAGTTTTAGAATGTACTGGTAAATTTAATACTAAAGAAAAGTCATCACAACATATTAATTCAGGTGCTAAAAAAGTTTTAGTTTCAGCTCCGTGTAAAGGCTCAATAAATATTGTATTTGGTGTAAATGAAAAAATCTTAAAAAAAAACGATGAAGTAATTGCTGCTGCTTCTTGTACTACAAATTGCTTAGCTCCGGTAGCCAAAGTAATAAATGATAATTTTGAAATTGAGCGTGGATTTATGACTACTATCCACTCGTATACGAATGACCAAAGACTTCTAGATAATTCTCATAAAGATTTAAGAAGAGCAAGAAGCGCTCCTAATTCAATGATACCAACAACGACTGGGGCCACTAAATCTCTAGGAGATGTTATCCCCGAATTAAAAGGAAAAGTAGAAGGAGTTTCAATTAGAGTTCCGACCCCAAATGTTTCTTTGATTGAGTTTATTTTTTCTTCAAAGAAAAACATGACCGTGGAAGAAATAAATAATTCGTTTATAAAAGCCTCAAAATCAGAATTAAAAAATATCTTAAATACTAACAATGAGCAGCTTGTTTCTTCAGATTTTAACCATGACCCACACTCTTCTATAGTTGATCTATCCTTGACTAAAGTGGTTGATAATAAAATGGCAAAAGTTTCTGCTTGGTACGATAATGAGTGGGGTTTTGCCAACAGAATGTGTGACTTAGCTGTTTATTTAGGAAAAATAAAATAAATCATGAGCAAATTAAAGGCTCTTGATGAAAATTTAAATTTAACAGACAAAAGAATAATCTTACGTGTAGATTTAAATGTTCCTATACTGGAAGGAAAAGTAATAGATAAATCTCGAATAAATAAAGTTATTCCTATCATAAAAGAACTCACAAATAAAAAAGCTAAGATAATACTGATTTCTCATCTTGGAAGACCTAAAGGAAAAATTAATGAAAAATTATCTTTGAAACCAATAAAACCTATTTTAGAAAATTTACTAAATTGCAAAGTTTATTTTTCCGACAAAAGCTATGGATCAATCGTTGTAGAGAAAAGTAAAAAAATTAAATCAGGTGAAGTTTTGTTACTTGAAAATATTAGATTCAACAAGGAAGAAGAAGAAAATGAAGCAATTTTTGCTAAAGAACTGTCCAAAGCTGGTGATATATATATTAATGAAGCTTTTTCTTGCTCTCATAGGGCGCACGCTTCGGTTAGTGAAATAACAAAACACATCAATTCTTATGCTGGCAAATTGTTATCTGAAGAAGTGAACGTGATAAATATGTTAACAAACAAACCAGAAAAGCCAGTTTCCTGTATTATAGGAGGTTCTAAAATTTCTACCAAAATTGGTATTTTGACCAACTTAGCAAAAAAAATGCAAAATATTGTTATTGTGGGAGCGATGGCAAATAATTTTATAAAATATCAAGGCTTTAATATTGGAAAATCCCTTTTTGAAAAAAATCAAGAAAATTTATTAAAAGATATAGTCGAAAAATGTAAAATAAATAATTGTAATCTTGTAATACCCGAAGATGTAATTGTTGCAAAAGATCACAAGTCAGAAGGTCAACTGAAAACTCTTGATAAAATTGATAATAACGATCTAATTTTAGATATTGGAAAAGAAACTATAAAAAAAATTTACAAAATAATTGATAATTCAAAAACAATTTTATGGAACGGTCCAGCTGGATATTTTGAGATTGATCAATTTTCATTTGGAAGTAATAAAATTGCAAAAAAAATAACTGAAAATACCAAAAATAAATCTTTAATATCAATTGCCGGTGGCGGAGATACTGTTGCGGCAATAAATAAATTTGGATATTCCGATGGTTTTGTATACATATCAACTGCAGGTGGAGCTTTTTTAGAACTTCTTGAAGGAAAAATTTTACCTGGTATAAAAGTTCTAGAAATAAATGAGTGAATTAGAAAATATTGCAAAACAAATGGTGGCAAAAGGTAAAGGTATATTAGCTGCCGACGAAAGTACTGGAACTATGACAAAAAGATTGTCTAGTGTAAATGTTGAATCAACTCCAGAAAATAGACTTAGATTTAGAGAAACACTTTTTTCATCAGAAGGAATGAAAAATAATATCGGCGGTGTAATTCTTTATGATGAAACAATAAAACAAAAAGCTTCTTCAGGAAAATCAATACCCGATCTAATTAAAAACTTCGGATCAATTCCTGGAATTAAAGTTGATACAGGTGCAAAAAAATTGGCTGGATCTCCTGAAGAAAAAATAACTGAAGGGTTAGATGGACTTAGAGAAAGACTGACCGAATATTATAAACTTGGAGCAAGATTTACTAAATGGAGAGCTGTTTATAATATTTCTGAAAAATATCCTTCAGAATTAGCAATCAAATCTAATGCCCATGCTTTAGCAAGATACGCCGCCTTGGTACAGGAAACAAAAATGGTTCCTATTGTTGAACCAGAAGTTTTAATGGAAGGTGAGCACGATATAACAAAGTGCTACGAAGTAACCTCTAAAATTTTAAAAGAATGTTACATTGAATTAAAATTACATAAGGTGAGTCTAAAAGGAACTATATTAAAACCTAATATGGTATTACCCGGAAATAAATCTAAAAATAAAAGTAACACAACAGAAATAGCTAAAATGACACTTAAATGCTTAAAGGAAAGTGTTCCTAGTGAAGTCCCTGGAATTGCCTTTTTATCAGGGGGGCAAACTGAAATTGAAGCGACGAAAAATTTGAATGAAATAAACAAAATTAATGATACTAATTTTTTGATGAGTTTCTCGTATGGAAGAGCTCTACAACAAAGCGCTCTTAAAAATTGGGCAAAAAATATTAAGGACATTAATAACACGCAAAAAATCTTTAACCATAGATCTAAAATGAATGGACTATCAACCTCAGCAAAATGGACTATGGATCTAGAAAAACAATCAACAGCCTGATTAAAATTGAAAAGATATATTTATTTAATATCACCTAAAAAAATAAGGGGAATTAGGTTTTATAAAGAGCTTAATGATGTATTAAAAACAAACAAAGTAAAGTACTTTCAATTAAGACTAAAAAAAATCTCTACTTTAAATTTAATAAAAATATCCAAAAAAGTTAAAAAAATAACTAAAAAAAATAATGTTAAATTTTTAATAAATGACAAGCCTCTTGTAGCAAAAACAATTGGTGCCGATGGATGTCATATTGGACAAAAAGATATGAATTTTATTACTGCCAGAAAAATTTTGGGAAAAAAGAAAATTATTGGATTAACTTGCCATAATTCAAAAAAATTAGCTCTTAAAGCAAAAAAATATGGTGCAAATTATGTTGCCTTTGGATCTTTTTTTAAATCTTCAACAAAAAAAACTGCTTTTAGAGCCAACTTACAAATATTGCGTTGGGCTAAAAAAAAAATTAATATGCCCTCCGTTGCAATAGGTGGAATTAGTAATTCCAATTATAAAAAAATTTTACTAAATGGAGCGAATTTTGTTGCTTGCTCTAATTATGTTTGGAATAATAAAACATTAGATCCTGTTTCAGCTATAAATAAATTTAAATAACATGAAAATATTAGGAAATGAAATTAAAATGGGAATGATCATTGAACATAAAAATGATTTATGGTCAGTTTTAAAAACTCAGCATGTCAAGCCAGGAAAAGGTGGTGCCTTTAATCAGCTGGAACTTAAAAGTGTTAAAAAAGGAACTAAGTTGAATGAAAGATTTAGATCTAGTGATACGGTAGAAAGAGTAATTTTAGACGATAAAAAATTCAATTTTCTTTATGAAGATGAAAGCAGCTGTCACTTCATGGATCAAACTAATTTTGAACAAATTCAAATAAACAAATCTTTATTAGGTAATAAAAGTAAATTGCTTAAAGAAAATATGGAAGTAAATGTTCAATTTTATGATGATCAGGCTCTTTCGATCGACTTGCCATCATCAGTAGAATTAAAAATAGAATCTACTGATGCTGCCATTAAAGGTCAAACTGCTTCTTCATCTTATAAACCCGCTATTTTAGAAAATGGAATTAAAATTATGGTGCCTCCATTTATAAATGCAGATGATAAAATAATATTAGATACAAGAACATTAGAATACGTAAAAAAAGTTAAATAA
>CACEPH010000021.1 GCA_902561465.1 uncultured Pelagibacteraceae bacterium | reverse complement strand
TTTTTTTAGTCAAACTAGTATTTTTATCATAAAGTAACCTAAATTTAATTTTACTGTTATTTTTAATTATTACATTTTTAATATTTCTAACTTCAAAATTATCTGCAACTGCACTAACAGATCTTTTGTAAATATTTAAATTTTTTATTTTAATTATAGATTTCGAAGAAATTATCTTACCTCTCCATCTTCTTGGTCTAAAAGGACTAATCGAAGTAACGGCAAGCTTTTTAGAATTTAAAGATAAAATAGGACCACTTACAGACAGGTTATATGCTGTACTGCCAGCTGGAGTTGATACAATTACACCATCACAAATAAGTTTTTTAATTAAAATTTTATTTCTATTAATAATTTGCAAAGAAGCAGTTTGTCTACTTTGTCTTAGTAAAGACACCTCATTAATTGCTATAGCTGAGAAAATTTTTCCTGATCTGGTTGTTGCTTTCATTTCTAATGGTGAGATAAGAAATAACTTTGCTTTAGAAATACTTTTATCTATTTTAGAAGTTTTATATTTATTCATAAGAAAACCAATCGACCCACAGTTTATTCCATAAAAGGGTTTGTTATACTTTTGGTACTTTTTTAATGTCTGAAGCATAAATCCATCTCCTCCCAAAACAATAATTACTTTAGATAAACTTGGTGAGAAATTTTTATATTTTTTAAAAAGAATTTTTTTAATTCTTTTATTTTTTTCTGTTTTATCAAAAGCAAAATGATATTTTTTCATATAAAATTATTTAGTTTCTAAATCAAACCATTCAGAATATTTTTCAAAATTTTTTTGTAAAAAAGATGGCATATTATCTATAGGTACAGCTTTTAATTCGAATTCATTCGAGTATTTATAGTCCTTTGACTTAGCCATATGATCATAATCTATTTTTTTTCTTTTTACTAAATCAACTATATAATTTAAATTTTTTCCAGATTGTTTAAATTCTGCATACTGTTCTCCGTTTAATAGTTTAATTTCAATATCTTTTGGTGTTTTTACTTGAGAAAAATGCCAACCTCCATTTTCAATTATTTTGACATTTGTGTACTTATGATTAGAAAAAAAAGTATCTAATCTATAAATTGGATATTTCTTTGACTTGATATCCCTTAACCAGCTTAGTGACTGGAGATTCTTTTTTTTACATCCTTTGGTTCCAAACCAACTAATGCGATCAAAAAACAGATTAAATTTATAGTAATATAATTTTTGTTTAAAAATTAATATTTTGCTTATATTGGTTTCAAAATTAAAATTCTCTAGATTTGGAATTTCATCATTATCACTATATAAAATATAATCTTCTTCATTTGCTTCGGACAAACCATCTATGATTTTATTTCTTTGATGAGCTATTCGTCTTATACTATTTGTTCTCTTATCTTTTTCATTTTCAAATAAATTATTTTCTCTTTTTTGATAAATAATATTTTCTGGTTCGTTTTCAACAGTTAAATAAATAATTTTTTTTTTGAATTCTGAAAATTTATTAATATTAAAATTTAATTTCTTTTTTTCACCACTATGAGAAAATTTTGCTTCTACAATAATGAACTTATCAACAAATTTGTTAAGTATATTAAATCTAACTTCTAACATTAGATCTTCACTATAATAAGTGGTGCAATCAAAAATTTTCATTATATTTTTCTTTCTGGTGCCCTCGGCCAGACTCGAACTGGCACTCCCAAATGGGCAAGGATTTTAAGTCCTTTGTGTCTACCAATTTCACCACGAGGGCATTTTTTAAAGTAAATTTATTTTTAATTTATAATTCTATTTAAGTAAATCAATTATTTTTATTTTCTAATTGGTCAAAAATTGATTCGATTGTTTTAATTGATTGTGGATGACCAAATCGTTCATAAAGTTGATATCGTGGGGGAACATAAATTTTCCCTATATCTTTAGGCACATCTCTAAATAATTCAATAAAATCACTTTTTACAAAAAAGGCATTAGAGCCAGTATGAGAGTTACAACATACAAGCTTGTAAGAATATCTTTCTAATACTCTTTCAAATTCTGATAGTGATGCACCAAAATAATCATCTGCTCTCCAAACATGATTTGGATCGTATTTTATCTTCCATAGAATTGGAGGTGGGAACTTAGCATTATATTCAGCTATAATTAAACTTGGAGATTTATCTTTTTTTAGTATCTCTTCAAGAATATAAATATCATTTCCATCAAGGTCTAAACTTAAAACATCGACTTTTTTTTCTTTTAGATTCTTTAAGCCATTTAAATAAAGTTCTGTGGCATTTTCTTTTGTAATCCAACTTTTAATGTAACAAAAGTTCTCTGAATTTTTATATTTAAATTTTAAATTTTCAGATCCAACCCAAAATCCTTTCCATCCCAAAGCTGCTAGACAAATTGTATTATTTTCAGTTCCATCACCAGCTCCAAATTCTGCAAAAATTCCTTTTTTGATACCCATGCGCTTTATAATTTCTAACGTAATTCCATCTTCATCAGTTTGAGAAAATCCTTTTTTCCCATAAGAATTCAAGGGATTCGGATGTTTGTTTTGTAGTTCAATTGTTTGTTGAAAAATTATTAAATCACGCAGGCTTTTAATTAACCTAACTCCAAAAAACTTTCTAGTTCTTTCCTTGATCTTTTCAACTCTATTTTTTATTTTTTTTAAAATTGTCAAATTTCTAATTTATATATTAATATACTTTATAAATAAAATGATGTTTATGTTATATTATTTAATCTCTTCTATAATTAAAATCAAGTCCTAGGATAATGTAAAATGTTAAAACGTATACTTATATATAATTCAGGTGGAGGAATTGGTGACGCTATCCAATTATTTGGATTAATTAAAACATTAAAATCAGAATTTAAAGATGCAGTTTTTTATTATTTATCTGCTCATGAAAATCATTTTAATTCAAGTCTTAAAGATTTTAATTGTGAAATCAAATCTTTAGATTTAGATATAAAATATTTTGGATTTAGATGGTGGCATAGTTTTGTAGTAAATAAAAAAATCAAAAAATATAATATTGAAAGATTTGATTTAATAATCGATTTACAATCTAAAATTAGAAATTCTTTAATTTTAAAATTGATACCACATAAAAGTTTTATATCAACTTGTTTAAATTTTAATTTTTCTAAACCTAAAATTAAAATTAAAAGAGAAAAAAAAATTATAGTAACAATTATAAAATTAATAAATCTTATATATGATAAGAGATGCAAAATTACTGAATTTGATACCAATTCAATTGACAAAAAATTTTTTATTGAAGCAGAAAAACTGCTGCCAAAAGGAAATTATATAGGTTTTTCTATAACACAGGGTAATGTTTACAGGAAAAAAGAATGGCCTCTCGATAATATAATAAAAATATCAGAAATATTTATAAAAAATAATAAAATACCTGTTTTTTTAATTGAAAAAAAATATCAAGATCTTAAAAATAAAATTAAAAATTCAATTCCATCAGCATTATTTCCTGAACATGAAACAAATCTAAAATCACCTGCTCTAGTAACTTGTCTTGGAAAAAGATTAGATTTTGCTATCACTATAGATAATGGAGTAATGCATATGCTTTCATTAAGCAAGGTTCCAATTATTTCACTTTTTGGTCCAACAGATTCTAAAAAATTTGCTCCTGAATATAAAAATTCTTTAGTTTTAGATAGTAAAAAACTTTATAATTCAAATGATGTATCATCAATTACCGTTGAAGATGTGCTACTGGCTGCAAAGCAATTTGTAAACTTTTAATATTAATCTTACAATCTCTGTAACCTTGTTTAATTATATTTAAATATCGTGTAGTGGGTGGAACTAATTTTGTTTTTCTACACATTGTATAAGTCATTACTTTTTTACTCTTATATTTGAAATATATCTTTTTATATAAAGTAGGATATTCTTCATAAACATCTAATCTTTTTTCAGCACATTTTGAAATTATATACAGAGCGCCATAAACTTTTTTACCAACTTTTTTTTCTATATCTGCAGCGCCATATTTACTTCTAAAGGTTAATTGAAAATCTTTAAGAATATATTTTTTAACGTAACGGCATTTTGGACATCTTCGTTTCATTTGTTCGTGATGTAGGTTACTTCCGTAAGCAAAATAATACTGCATAAATTCTATCTCCTTATTATAAAAATTTCTTTTTTTTTTAAGAAATTTACAATTTGTTTATGGCAGTCGTCAATTTGTTTTTTTTCTGTAGATCTAATCACGAAAGAAACTCCTATTTTTCCTTGACGGAAAAAAGGGTAGCTTCCAATCTCAACTTTTTTAAATTTATTTTGTACTTCCTCAAGAGATTTTGCTATTTCGCTTTCTACTGTTTCTGCGCTTATCGTTTTACTTAAAATTTTTTTTCCACCTCTGATCTTGTTATTTAAACCATCTAACATTGATTTAAGAATTGAAGGTACTCCTGGTAGGCAATAAACATTATTAACAATAAAGCCAGGTGCTCCACTTGAAGGATTTAAAATTAAAGAAGCTTTAGTTGGCATCATAGCCATTTTTTTTCTACCAGTATTAAATTTGTTCTTACCATAATATTTTTCTAAAATTTTGTATGCTTTAGCGTGATATCCATATTCCATATTAAATGTCTTGGCTATTGATTTAGAAGTAATATCATCATGAGTAGGTCCTATTCCACCTGTGGTAAATACGTATTTAAAAATTTTTTTTAACTCATTTACAGTTTTGATAATTGAATCTTCTGAATCAGGTATAACTCTTACTTCTTCAAGTTTAACACCTAGATCATTAAGCCACTTAGAAATAGTAACTACATTAACGTCTTGTGTTCTTCCTGACAGAATTTCGTTGCCAATTATAACAATTGCAGCATTTACTTTTTCTTTAGTTTTATTCATATTAAAATAATACTCATAACAGATGAAATTTAATAAGAAATTATTACAAGGAACTTTAATAAAAAGATACAAGAGATTTTTTGTTGATATAAAGTATAAAAATAAAACAATTACCGCTCATTGTCCAAATTCTGGATCTATGATGAATTTATTAAATAAAGGTAACAATGTTTGGTTTTCTGAATCTAAAGATCCAAAAAGAAAATTAAAATATACTCTTCAAATAATTGAAGTAGATAAAAAACTAGTAGGTATTAATACTCATCTTACTAATAAAATTATTTTAGAATCTCTTAAAAATAAAAAAATTAAAAGTCTAATAAGATTTACTGATATTAAACCTGAGGTTAAATTTTCAGAAAACACTAGATTTGATTTTTTAATTTCTAATAATAAAGAAAAATGTTTTTTGGAAGTAAAAAATGTAACTCTACTAAGAAAAGATAATATTGCTGAATTCCCAGATGCTATTACATCGCGTGGCACAAAACATTTAAAAGAACTTATAAATGCAAAAAAAAAAGGATATGAAAGTTACATATTATATTTGATTCAAAGGACTGATTGTAAATTTTTTAAAATTGCCAAAGATATTGATGAGGAGTATAAAAATACTTTTGATGTAGCTCTTAATAATGGTGTAAAAATGCTTTGTTATGATTGTAAATTAAACAATGAAGAGATAATAATTAATAATCAAATTAAATATGAAAAATAGTTACAAAGATTCTTTTGAACAAATAAAAATTGCAGGAGGTTTAGCAGCTGAAGCTTTAGATGAAGTAACTGCTTTTGTAAAACCTGGCGTTACAACAGATAAATTAGATAAAATATGCTATGAGTTTATAAAAGACAACGGTGGTTATTCAGCTCCACTCTATTACAGAGGTTTTCCCAAATCTTGCTGCACTTCGGTTAATCATATTGTTTGTCACGGCATTCCAACGCAAAAGTATTTAAATGAAGGTGATATAATAAATATTGATGTTACCGCTATTGTTAATGGTTGGCATGGAGATACTAGTAGAATGTTTTTTGTTGGTGAAGTTTCAACTAAAAGTAAAAATCTAGTTTCAGCAACTTATAATTCTATGATGAAAGGAATATCGATAATAAAAAATGGAATTCATTTAGGAGATATTGGTGAAACAATCCAAACCTATGTTGAAAAAAAAGGTTTTTCTGTTGTTAGAGATTTTTGTGGACATGGTATAGGTAAAGTTTTTCATGAAGCTCCAAATATATTGCACTATGGAAAAAAAGGTGAAGGTATTAAATTAGAAACGGGAATGATATTTACTGTTGAGCCAATGATTAATGAAGGAGTTTATAATACTAAATTATTAAAAGATGGTTGGACAGCAGTGACTAAAGATAAGCATCTATCGGCACAATTCGAACATACTATTGGAGTAACAAATGATGGATATGAAATATTCACTAAATCAAAAAAAAATTATGAGCAACCACCCTATTTAATATGATTGAACGATATTCTAGAAAAGAAATCAAAAAAATTTGGGAAGAAAGAAATAAATATCAAATTTGGCTAGATATAGAAATAGCTGCAGCTAAGGCTATGGAAAAACTTAATATAATACCTAAAGGCGTTGCTGCAAAAGTTAAAAAAAAAGCGAAAATAAATGTAGAAAGAATTCATAAAATAGAAAGTAAAGTTCATCATGACGTAATAGCTTTTCTAACTTCTATTACGGAAAAAGTTGGTACAGAAGGAAGATTCCTTCACAAAGGTATGACTTCGTCAGATGTTTTGGATACCTGTTTTAATATCCAGTTATTACAATCAGGTAAAATTATAACTAAGGATATTGATGAACTCTTAAAAGTGTTAAAAAACAAATCTTTAAAATATAAAAACACTATTTGTGTAGGTAGAAGCCACGGTATTCATGCTGAACCTACTACCTTTGGTTTAAAGCTAGCAAGTTTTTATGAAGAATTTCAAAGAAATAAAAAAAGATTAAAAAATGCAATTGATGAAATTTCTACCTGCGCTATTTCTGGTGCTGTTGGTACTTTTGCAAACATTAACCCTAAAGTTGAGGCTCATGTTGCTAAAAAATTAAATTTAAAAGTTGAACCTATATCAACACAAATTATTCCAAGAGATAGACATGCTTTTTATTTCTCTACATTAGGTATTATTGCCGCCTCTATAGAGAGGGTAGCCACAGAAATAAGAAATTTACAAAAAACTGAAATACAAGAAGTAGAAGAATTTTTTGATAAAAAGCAAAAAGGTTCATCTGCAATGCCACACAAAAAAAATCCTATACTAAGTGAAAATTTAACTGGTCTATCTAGAATGATAAGAAGTTATGTTTCTCCATCTCTTGAAAATATTTCTCTTTGGCACGAAAGAGATATTTCACATTCTAGCGTTGAGCGAAATATTGGTCCAGATTCTACTATCACGTTAGATTTTGCTTTAGATAGATTAAAAAATATTTTAAAAAATATAAACGTTTATCCAAAAAAATGTTAAAAAATCTTAATATTACAAAAGGATTAATATTTTCACAAAGAGTAATGATAGAACTAACAAAACATGGTTTTTCAAGAGAAAAAGCTTATGAATTAGTTCAAAAAAATGCCCAGAAAGCGTGGTCAAAAAATATAACTTTCTATGAAAGTTTATCGAAAGACTCATTGATTAATAAAAAAATTTCTAATAAAGATTTAATGAAAATGTTTGATATGAGTTATCATACAAAAAGAATAAATTTGATATATAAAAGAGTTTTTAAATAAAATGAATAAAGGAAAAAAACTTTATGAAGGAAAAGCAAAAATCCTTTATGAAGGACCTGAAAAAGGTACTGCTATACAACATTTTAAAGATGATGCAACAGCATTCAATAATTTAAAAAAATCTACAGTAGAAGGAAAAGGAGTTTTAAATAATAGAATTTCTGAGCATATATTAAACAATATTAATCAGATTGGAATAAAAACTCATTTAATAAAAAGATTAAATATGAGAGAACAGTTGGTAAGACTTGTTGAAATACTTCCTGTTGAATTTATTGTTAGAAATATTGCAACAGGATCTTTAACTAAAAAACTAGGAATTGCAGATGGTACCGTTCTTTCAAAACCTTTGATTGAATACAGTTATAAGAATGATGATCTTGGTGATCCTCTTGTTGCAAAAGAACACATAATTGAATTTAATTGGGCTACTGCTACTGAGTTAGATTTAATAAAAAAACATTGCTTAAGAATAAACGATTTCATGCAAGGCATGTTTAGAGGGGTTGGAATTAAACTTGTTGATTTTAAATTAGAATTCGGTCGAGCTAATATTGATGGAAAAAAAGAAATTATTCTTGCAGACGAAATAAGCCCAGATACTTGTAGACTCTGGGATGTTGTAAGTGAAAAAAAATTAGACAAAGACAGATTTAGAAAAGATTTAGGAAATATAATTCAGGCTTACCAAGAAGTAGCGAGAAGACTAGGAATAATTCATGAAGAAACCAACATAACGTCAGTCAAATTTGGCAAACCTAAAGCTGTTAATATAAAGAAAAAATAAATTGAAGATATCAGTTACAGTCACTTTGAAAAAAGATGTACTTGATCCCCAAGGAAAAGTTGTAAAACAAACTTTAAAAAATATGGGATATGCAAATATTGAAGATGTCAGACAGGGCAAGTATTTTGAAATTGAACTTAAAGAAAATGATAAAGCAAATGCAACAAAAATAATTGAAGAAATTTCTAAAAAACTTTTAACTAATACTGTAATAGAGAACTACACCATAAATTATAAATAATGAAATCTTCAGTAATTGTTTTCCCAGGATCCAATTGTGATAGAGATGTAGCAATTGCTCTTGAAAAATTTCAAATAAAGAACCAAATGGTTTGGCATAATGAAACAACTCTACCAAAATCTGATTTGGTAGTTTTGCCTGGTGGTTTTTCTTATGGAGATTATTTAAGAACAGGATGTATAGCTAGTAAATCTAAAATTATAAACTCTATTATTGAACACGGAAAAAAAGGCGGCTTAGTTCTTGGTATTTGCAACGGATTTCAAATACTAATTGAAACTGGACTTTTGCCTGGCGCTTTATTAAGAAATAAAAAACTTAAATTTTTATCAAAAAATGTTTTTTTAAAAGTAATTAATACTGATAATAGATTTTGCTCAAATTATAAAAACAAAGACATTATTAAATTGCCTATAGCTCATAACGAAGGAAATTTTTTTGGCAATAGTGATTTAATAAAAAAACTTGAAGACAAAAAATTAATTGCATTTAAATACTGCAATGATCAGGGTAAAGTTGAAAAAATTTCAAATCCAAATGGCTCATCAAATAATATAGCAGGTATATTAAATGATAAAAAAAATATTTTAGGAATGATGCCTCATCCTGAAAGATTGATTGATCCTATACTGTCTGGAGAAGATGGATCTATTCTTTTTACAAGCTTACTTAAATCTTAATAAATGAAAATTTCTACTAAAATTATTAGTAAACATGGAATTAATTCTGAAGAATATAAAAAGATAATTAGTCTAATAGATAGAGAGCCAAATTTATTAGAGCTTGGAATATTTTCAGCAATGTGGAATGAACATTGCTCTTATAAATCCTCAAAAAAATATTTAAAAACACTTCCAACAAAAAACATTAAAGTCATACAAGGACCTGGGGAAAATGCTGGAGTCATAGATATTGAAGATAATGATGCTATTGTTTTTAAAATTGAGAGTCACAATCACCCCTCTTTTATTGAACCTTATCAAGGAGCCGCTACTGGAGTAGGAGGAATTTTACGAGATGTATTTACAATGGGAGCTAGACCTATTGCCACATTAAATTCAATTCATTTTGGAGATCCTTCGCATCCAAAAACAAAAAATTTATTAAATGGAGTCGTTTCTGGAATTGGTGGATATGGAAATTGTATAGGCGTTCCCACTATTGGTGGAGAGGTTAAGTTTAATTCTTCTTATAATGAAAATATTTTAGTTAATGCCATGGCTGTTGGTTTAGCAAAAAAAAATAAAATTTTTTATTCAAAAGCGCAAGGTATTGGTAAATCAATTATATACGTTGGTTCAAAAACTGGTAGAGATGGCATACATGGAGCAAGTATGGCGTCAGCTAAATTTGATGATAATGCTGAAGAAAAAAAACCAACTGTTCAAGTTGGTGACCCATTTACTGAAAAACTTCTTCTTGAGGCTTGTCTAGAACTAATGAAGGATGATTCAATCATTTCTATTCAAGATATGGGAGCGGCAGGATTAACTTCATCAAGTATTGAAATGGCCTCAAAGGGAAATATAGGAATTGAAATTAATTTAAATAAAGTTCCATGTAGAGAGAAAAATATGACTCCTTATGAAATGATGTTATCAGAAAGTCAAGAAAGAATGCTGCTTATACTTAACTCAGGAAAAGAAAAAAATGCAGAAAAAATTTTCTCTAAGTGGGGTTTAGATTTTTCCGTTATAGGTAAAACTACAAATACAAAAAAATTAGTATTAATTTTTAACGAAAAAGAAGTTGCCAACTTACCATTAAACTCACTGTCTAATGATGCTCCTGTATACGACAGAAAATGGAAAAAAAGCTTAAATTCAAAAAAGATAAGTCCACCCAAAGATTTTTATAATAAAAATTTATATGAAAGTCTAAAAAAAATATTAACCAGTCCAAATAATTCTGAAAAAAATTGGGTTTGGGAACAATACGATCAAACTGTAATGGGTGATAGTATACAGTTGCCCGGTGGAGATTCGGGAGTGATTAGAATTCACGGTAAAAATAAAGGTGTTGCTTTGACTGTTGATTCTTCTACTAACTATTGTTTAGCAAATCCAATAACTGGTGGAAAACAAGTTGTTTGTGAATCTTGGAGAAATCTTATTGCTGTAGGATCTACCCCAATAGCTATAACTAATTGTTTAAACTTTGGAAATCCTGAAAAAGAAAAAATAATGGGTCAGTTTGTTGAAACTATAGATGGTATTACT
>CACEPH010000020.1 GCA_902561465.1 uncultured Pelagibacteraceae bacterium | reverse complement strand
AAAGTGGCAGACTCCGGAACCCCTTTCGGCGGATATAGACAATCTGGAAATGGACGTGAAGGAGGCACGTGGGGACTAGAAGAATACTTAGAGGTAAAAACAATTACTGGGTGGAAATAAAATGAAGAAAAAAGATAAATTAAATTATTATAGATTTTTAAATTCACTACCTAAAAAAATTAATAAATTATACTTTGGAAAATTAATGGGTAAATTTAAATTAAATAATAAATCAAGTAAAAAGAATGGTTTTGATCCCGTTACCAATATTGATAAAGCCCTAGAATTATTTTTAAGAAAAGAGATAACAAAAAGATTTCCAGAAGACGGAATAATTGGTGAAGAATTTAAAACAAAGAAAACAAAGAACGGGTTTTCTTGGATTCTTGACCCAATTGATGGAACCAGATCCTTTGTTATAGGAAGCCCAACTTGGAGTAACTTAATAAGTATAAATTATAATAATGAACCTACATTAGGTTTGGTCAATTTTCCTATGCTAAAAAAATATTATATTACTGGAGTTAATAATAATTCTTTTCTAGTGGAAAATAATAAATTTAAAAAACTTAAAGTAATAAAAGCAAAATCACTAAATAATTCTAAAATTGCAGGAAATTTTTTTGGTTGGTTGACTCTCAAAGAACAAAAAAAGATTTCAAAATTAACAAGACTTATGAGATATCCTTGTTCTGATGCTTTGAGTTACTGTCAATTATGCGAAGGAAAACTAAATGTCGTGCTTCAATGTTACAATAAAATTTGGGACATACATCCAATGATACCTTTAATCAGAAATGCTGGAGGCTATATAAATACATGGAATGGAAAAGACCCAAAAGTTGCCGGAAGCATAGTTGCTAGCTCAAGCAAAGAATTACAAAAGAAAATTTTAAAAATGGTAAAGCCCGTCGCATAGCTTTTAATGGCTCAACATCTTATCCATAGAGGATTAATTAATAAAAATTTTCAAGAAAATACTATTAAAGCGTTTAAGCATTCATTTACAAGAAAATATGGAATTGAAACTGATATCCATGCCACAAAAGATCATGAATTTATTTGTTTTCATGATTTTACTTTAAACAGAATTTTTAAAAAGAAAGAAAGCGTGAAGAATATGCAATATTCTCAAATTAAAAAAATAAGTACTCAAAATAAAAAACCAATTCCACTTTTAAAAGATTTACTTAAAACATCAAAAAATAAACACCCTTTATTTATTGAAATAAAACCGGCTCTTACGAAAAAACTTTTACAAAAATTACTGAAAGAAACATCTAAATTTTCAAAATGTGTATTCATTTCTTTTAAGCATAAAAACATTTACAGTCTGCTAAAAATAAAAAGTAATATAAAAGTAGGACTATCTTTTTCGGTCTCCAACAGTATTAAAACAATTATTAAAAAATCAAATAATAAAAAAATTGAATATTTAATTTTAGATAAGTTTTTTTTAAAAAAAAAAAGTATTCAAGGTTTGAAAATTAAAAAATATTATTACACAATTAAAAAAAAATCAGAATTTAAAGAGTATAGTAAAAATAATAACTTAATATTTGAAAATTTATAAAATTATTTTTTTAAATAATTTAGTCTTCCAATAATTTCATCTCGATCCATATAATAACCTTGAAGATGTCTGTGACCCGAATTTGGATCAAATTCTGTTCTTCCATGCAAAACTCTTCTATTGTTAAATGAAAAGATATCTCCAGGTTCTAATCGAAATTTAATTTGAAATTTATCATCATGCAAAAGATTACCAAATCTATGATGAGCTTTGTAAACTTTATCCATAATATCAGGATGGCAATCTAATGCATCCATAGTGGCAACACTAAACCTTATATCATTGTAGTCTCCGTCTTTTGTTAAAGTAATTGCGGGAGCATAAAAATTTCTATGTGCTTCTTGTGTATAATCTTTATCTCTAAATTTAAGAGGCACATTCACTAAAGTCTCAAAAATATCTTTTTCATTCTTTCTTAAATAATTTGCAACTGCAAATGCATCTACAGCTGAAGAATCTCCTCCTTTCGTAGCATTAATTAAACAATGAAGAAATTGATAGCCCGGAGGATTTTCTAGCCAAGGTAAATCCATATGATTTCTTAAAGCATGGGCTGTATAAGCAGAATTATTTGGTTTTGGAATATTTATAACTTCAAAAGGTGTTTTAAAAAAAGTTTCTCTCGTGTGACTTATTCTATTTAAAACAGGAAACGCAGATTTTTTTTCGATCGGCGCATTTTTTACAATTGCAATTCCCTTATAATGCAAAAGTTCTAACCATTTTATTAAGCCTTTGTCAGTATTAATGATTTGATCATGTTCTATATGAATAGATTTTAAATTTTTTTGTAAAAAATTGTCCCACAATTGATAAGGTGAGATATATTTTTTATTGTTATTTATAGTATAACAATGTTTTCGAAGCCATTCTTGATCATAATAACTAGTATGGTTACCTTCATTCCAAACTATTTCTAACTTACCTTCATTATTAACTTTGTATGCTTTTGGTTCTATATTTGTTGAAGTCTCAAGTATGTTAAACATTCGATGTCTGGAGTTTTTATCATGAGCAGTAGGGCAATTATCTCTCAACCACATAAAATTAAAGTTACTTTTTTCTCCGTCTTTCCACTCAACATTTAGTGAAGATCCATTTTTTGTAACTTTTGAAATACCAACCATCATAACCATGATCATTATTTTATTTTAATCATTTTTCAATTCAATTAATAATTGAATTAAATTTTTTAATATAAAATAAACCTTACTTTTATTGACTTAAATGAAAACATTAAAGGTTGTTTTTTAAGCCATTTCACGTTGTAATGCCTCAGTTTAAACTAATAAGGGGGAAATTCATGAAATTTCTAAAAAGACTATTACTTTCATTTGTTTTTGCAGGAGTAATGGCTCTGGGTTCTACCAGTGCTAATGCTGCATGCAAAGTACATTTGGGAGATTTCGACTGGGATAGTGCTAACGTTCATACAGCTATAGTTGGTTTCATTATTGAAAAAGGTTATGGCTGCGAAGTTCAAGTTACAAAAGGAAGCACAAGCCCAATAATGGCTGCTCACTATGATGGTCAGCTTGACATTATTACTGAAGTTTGGAGAGACAATATTGTTCAAATGCACGAAGAAGCTGTTTCTAAAGGACAAATTGTTGAACTTGGAGTAAACACTCCTTCATCTACACAAGGATTTTATGTAGATAAAGCAACTTCAGACAAATATGGTTTAAAAAGTGTTGAAGATATGAAAAAGCCTGAGATAGCGAAACTATTTGCTGATCCTGAGGCACCTGGAAAAGGTAGAATGACAAGCTGTATTTCAGGATGGACTTGCTACACAATTAATATGGTGAAGCACAAAGTTTATGGTTTAGATGAATTCTATACTAACTTTGATCCTGGTTCAGGCGGTGCACTAGATGCTGCGATTGCTGGTGGATTTAAAAAAGGAAAACCAGTTTTTTCATACTACTGGACTCCAACAGGTTTAATGGGCAAAGTTGATTTAGTTCAACTTAAAGAACCTAAGTACGACAATCAATGTTGGACTAAGATGATGAAGGTTGTTGAAGATATTAAAGCAAATGGTCCTGACGCATACAAAGATACATGCGCTTGCGCTTACGTAGATATGGCTTTAACAAAATCTGCAACAACTAAGTTTGCAAATGACCCAGCAAACAAACCAATCATTGACTTTGTTAAACAGTACTCATTGCCAACAGCTGAAGTTAACAAATCACTTGCTTTCTATATTGATGAATCTGGTGGAGATATGGAAGCAACTGCTAAGAATTTCTTAAAGTCCTCTAAGTCATGGACTAAATGGGTTCCAGCAGATGTTGCGAAAAAAGTTAAAGCAGCGCTTTAATTTTTAAAAAATCTTGAACTAAGAGCCCTAACGGGCTCTTAGTTTTTTTAGGTATATAGATGGGAAAGTATAAAAAATATATTAATTTAGTTTATTTAGTAATTTTTGTAGTAATGGTTGTTGTTGCTTACACAACCTCTAAATATAGACCTGAAAGCGTTTTAGTTTTATTTACAGACCCTTCCTGGTTGGGGGACTGGCCTAAATGGTTAGACTTTCCATTAATGCCATTTCTAAATAAATGGTTTGATGTCCTGATTGTAAAATACGGAATTATGTTTGAAGGAATCAATTTTTTCTTACTAGGTCTATATGGTAAAATGAAAAATTTCTTAGTAGGTCTTCCTTGGCCAATAGTTATGATTTCAGTTATATTGCTTGCTTATTTTGCAAGCGGAAAACAAATGGGAACAACAATAATGGTTGGTTTCTGTGTATTTTTTCTTGGATTTCTTAGTCCTAGATATTGGGACAAATGTATAATGACAACAACCATTGTCGTTATTGGAATGTTGCTTTGTTTAGTAATTGGCATTCCTATTGGTATAGCTATGGCTAGAAATAAAAAAGTAAGAAATGCGTTATTACCAGTTTTAGATTTAATGCAGACCATACCAAGTTTTTGTTATTTAATTCCTGGTATTTTACTATTTGGATTAGGTGCTGTTCCAGCAATAGTAGCAATTTTTGTTTATGCTGTTCCTCCACTTATCAGATTAACCGATCTTGGAATTAGATTAGTTGATAAAGAAGTAATCGAAGCAGCAGAAGCTTTTGGCGCAAGTAAAAAACAAAAATTATGGGGTGTGCAATTACCTTTAGCTTTACCAAATATAATGCAAGGAATAAACCAATGTACTATGATGGCTTTGGCGATGGTGGTTATCGCTTCAATGATAGGAACCAGAGGTATAGGAGACGAAGTATTACTTGGATTACAACAACTTAACGTAGGTATGGCAACAGAAGCTGGAATTGCCATTGTACTTTTGGCTATAATTTTTGATAGAATTACACAATCATATGGTGAAAGAATGCAAGAAAGAGTTCATCATACAAAGAAAAAGAAAAAATAATGTCTAAGATAGAAATAAAAAACGTTTATAAAATTTTTGGGGAAAATCCATCAAAAATTCTTCCTATGGTGAAAGAAGGTGCTACAAAAGAAGAAGTTTTGGAGGAAACTGGCCACACGGTTGGACTCGATAACGTTTCTATAAGCGTAGAAGAGGGTGAAACCTTTGTTTGCATGGGTTTATCTGGATCAGGAAAATCAACGCTTATTCGTCACATTAATAGATTAATAGATCCAACTTCTGGAGAAGTTTCAGTTGAGGGAACAAATGTAATGGAGCTTGATCAAAAAAATTTGATTCAGTTTAGAAGACACAAAATGAGCATGGTTTTTCAAAGATTTGGTTTATTTCCTCATAAAACAGTAATACAAAATGTTGGTTACGGACTTGAGGTACAAGGCAAAGATAAAAATGAAATAGAAAAAGTTGCTATGGAAAAAATAGATGCTGTGGGTTTAAATGGATTTGAACACCAATATCCAAACCAACTATCAGGAGGAATGCAACAAAGAGTTGGTTTAGCACGAGCATTAGCAACCAATACAGACATTATGTTAATGGATGAAGCTTTTAGTGCACTTGATCCACTTATAAGAAGTGATATGCAAAAACAACTTATAGATTTACAAGCTGAGTTAAAAAAAACAATAGTATTTATTACACATGATTTAGATGAGTCACTAAGATTGGGTGATCATATAGGAATTTTAAATGGAGGAAGATTAGTTCAGGTAGGTACACCAATAGATATTATTATGAAACCTGCTGACGATTATGTAGCTGCATTTGTAAAAGATGTTAATCGTGCAAAAGTAATTAAAGCTAAAATAATTATGGTATCACCGCAGCAATTTAAAGGTTCAAAAAGTTCAAACACTATTAAAGTTAATGAAGATACATTTTTAGATGAATTTTTGCCTAAGGTTTGTTTAACCCCTGCTACAGTTGAAGTTGTTGATAAAAGTGGAAATGTAAAAGGATATATTACTGATAAGGAATTATCCAAGGCCTTAACTAAAACCCACTCAAATGGCGCAGCTAAATCTCAAAAATAAAAAAATAGTCATTTCAGCTGGAGCTTCAGGAATAGGCTGGGCAATAACAAAAGCCTGTATTTCTAAAGGAGCATCTGTTTATTTGTGTGATATAGATCGTAAAGCATTGAACAAAGTAAAGAATCATCATTTGTTTAATAGACGTATTTTTATTTCTGAAATTGATGCATCAAATGAAATAGAAGTGATTGATTTTTTTAAATTAGTTAAAAAAAAATTTAAAAAATTAGACGCATTAATTAACAATATTGGAATAGCTGGACCAACTGGCACAATTGAGAAATTACAATCTAGTGAATGGGAAAACACATTGCATGTTAATGTGAATAGCCATTTTTATTTTAATAAACAATCTATACCACTCTTAAAAAAAACAAGAAGCTCTTCAATAATTAATATTTCTTCAGGAGCGGGCATCATGGGTTTTCCTTTTCGTTCACCTTATGCTGCAAGCAAATGGGCAGTAGTTGGTATGACTAAAACGCTAGCGATGGAACTTGGTAAATATAAAATTAGAGTAAATGCAATATGTCCAGGTACTATTAAGGGAGATCGAATGAAAAGAGTTATAAAAGATAAAGCAAAATTTACAAAAATTTCATCAAAAAAAATAGAAAATGAATTTATTTCAATGGCCTCTATGAACAGTTGGATTTATGAAGACGATATAGGAAAAATGTGTTCTTTTTTAATTTCTGATGATGCAGAGCGAATATCAGGTCAAATAATCGGCGTTGATGGAAATGCTATTAGATTGGATTAATTTTTTATTTATAGTTTTTTAATTTTAGCTTTTCTCTTGTTTCTGCTGGCGTCATAGTTGTTACACCAAGATCATTTACAATTCTTATTGCTTTTTCTACTAGCTGAGCATTTGTAGCTAGCTTTCCTTTAGATAAATATAAATTATCTTCAAGTCCTACTCTGGGATTTCCTCCCATAACTACTGTTTGAGCAACAAAAGGCATTTCATTTTTTGAAATTGCAAAGCCTGACCATATACCTTCTTTTGGCATTATGTCTTTCATTGCTTGCATGGCTGAAGTTGTTGCAGGAGCTCCCCACGGTATTCCCAAGCACATCTGAAACATTGGAGGATCATTTAATAATCCTTCTTTATATAATTGAGCACCAAACCACATATTTCCTAAATCAAAAGCTTCTATTTCAGGTTTGACATTTATTTCTTGCAGTCTTTTAGCAGCTTTTCTTAAATCATTTGGAGTGTTTACTGTAATTACAGAACTGTCTCCAAAATTTAAAGTTCCACAATCCAATGTACATATTTCTGGTAGGAATTGTTCCGCATTCGCAATTCTTTCCATAACATTTGCCATATCTGTCAATGGACCAAATTCTAAAGGATTTTTTCCTTGTCCAATATCTAAATCACCACCCATACCTGTGGTTAAATTTAAAACAACATCTGTATCACTAGAACGAATTCTATCTACAACTTCTTTATATAACTCTAATCTTCTACTTGGTGTTCCATCTTCTTCTCTAACATGTATATGCGCAATAGCTGCACCAGCTTTCGCAGCTTCAATTGCCGCATTAGCTATTTGTTTCGGCGTTTTTGGCAAATCAGGATGTTTTTTTGCTGTATCACCCGATCCAGTGACCGCACAAGAGATAAATACTTTGTTGTTCATTTTTTTTTTAGAAAATATACTATATTAAATGAACATGATTTTAAAAACAGAAAAAGTAATAAAAGAATATACTGATTATAATAATCACCTAAATGTGGCTTACTATGTGCGTATTTTTGATATAGCAGCTGATGTTATGTTAGATAATTTTAATATGGGAGGAGAGTCTGCTAAAGGGAATAAAAAAACCACCTTTGTTGCAGAGATGTACACAACCTATAATCAGGAAGTTAGGCTAGGAGAAGAAGTTGAAACTCATGTGACTTATGTTGATCATGATAAAAAAAGAATTCATTATAGGCTTTCTATGTTTCACAAGGAAAAAAAATATCTTGCTGCTACAAATGAAGTTCTGTCATTATATGTGGATCTAAGTAAAAGAAAGGTTGTTGAGTTTGATCCAGATAGAATAAAGCTTATGGATGATTTTATAAAAAATAATTCTTCAAAGTTTAATTCTGAAAAGTTATTTTTCTCAGGAAAATTAAAAAAATAATTACCGAAGAGGTTTTTCAGTTACGATAGATTGATCTTGTGCTTTTTCACGTATAAAAATATAAATACCACCACAAACAATTAAAAGTATTCCAATTATTGTTTTTAAATCTGGGACTTCATTAAAAAAATACCATCCACTAAGAGATGACCATACAAGTATTGAATATTCAAAAGGTGATACCACTGCAGGCGATGCCACTCTGTATGCTGTAAATATAAAAAGAAAAGCAATAGATGCTGTAAAGCCTGTAGCAATCATTAATAACAAAGAAGTTTCTAGATCAGTGAACCACTCACGAAAAATATATTGAGAAGCTGGATGATCTATTGTGTTGTATTGACCGTCGCCAAAAATGAAAAAAATAATTACACTAAAAATTATTGCACCAAAATAAAATGTAAATGTTTGTGTATATACATTATCTTTTTCCGAAGTTAGTTTTATTATTATCATGGACAAAGAATAACAAAGAGCACATAAAATTGGCGTTAAACTCATATAATCGAAATTACTAAAGTTAGGATTTAATATTATGTAAACTCCTACAAATCCAATTATTACTGCGGACCATCTTCTAGGTCCTATTTGTTCTTTTAAAAAAAATTTTGCAAAAATTGTAATCAAAAAAGGAGTAACAAAGAATAATGCAGTAGCAGTAACTAAAGGAAGCACAGTTAGAGAAATATAAAAGGAACTGAAACCAAAAAAGAAAAGTATTACTCTGCAAGAAGTTAAAAGAGGATATTGTGTCTTAAATATAATTGGTTTTTTTATAATTTTTAAAAATAATAAAATAACTGCAAAACTTACCAATGTTCTTACTAAATAAATTTCATACAAGGAAGCAAAATTATAAATGTACTTCATGATAGAATCTTGTATCGAAAAAGCTAACATAGCCAATAAGATAAAAATAATACCTTTAGGATTATTATTTTTCATAAAAATTTATTTCTTAAGCTGATTTTTTTTAAAAATTGAAATACCAGTCTCAATTTTACATTGGTATGATTCTTTAAAAGTTTCTAGTTGCCATCCTGACATTCTTTGCACTAGCTCAATAATGTTTCCTTTTTTCCATTGAATGCTTGTTTTTTCCTCTTTCCATATTATTTTTTCCTCTTCAGTTCTTGCACATCCATAGCAATAACCAGTTCTAGGGTCTGTTTTACAAATACTTATACAAGGTGATATAACTTTTTGATCGTTCATTTTTCTATGAAATTTTCCAAGCATTTATATCAAATTTTTTGAGTTCATTATATTTTTTTATGATGTAAGATAAATTTATGATTTCTAAAGAAGATCAAATAATGATGGAAACTTTATATTGGTGGGGCATTCCAACTTTATTTAGATGTAAAAATGATCCAGATCCAAAGAATTGCGACATTGCCTTGGTTGGGGTACCTCATAGCACAGGAAATGGCACTACTGAAAGAGATCAACATCTAGGACCAAGAGCTGTTAGAAATATTTCTGCAATGCTGAGAAGATCTCATTTTGAATATAAGATTGATCCTTGGAAAATGAATAAAATTCATGATTTAGGAGATGTTCCTTTTCCAGAAGCAAATGATAATGAAAAATGTATTGAAAGAATTTCCAGTTTTTACGATCATATTGAAAAAGCAGAAAAACCAGTAGTATCAATTGGTGGTGATCATTCAATAACAGGTGGAATATTGCAAAGTTTAGCAAAAAAAAATTCTAAATTAACAAAAGGAAAAAAAGTAACATTAGTTCACTTTGATGCTCATACAGATTGTTATGAAAAACTAGATCATTTTTTAGGTGCAAAAAAATCAGCAGCACACTGGGCGTCATATTTAGTTAAGCAAGGAAATGTTGATCCAAATACTAGTACTCAAATAGGAATTAGAGGAAATCCTAGAACTTTAGATTGGCTACAAGCAAGTTATGACATTGGGTATCAAGTCATTACCATGGAAGAATATAAAAAATTAGGACATGAAAAATGCTCTAAAATGATTTTAGATAGATTAGGAGATAATCCAATTTATGTTACTTTTGATCTTGATTGTTTGGATACAACAGTTGCACCTGGCACAGCTAATCTTGAGCCAGCTTTTAATGGTTTTAATATGGATGAAGCTAGAAAATTAATTCAAAGTTTAAAAGGTAAAAATATAATCGGTGGAGATGTAGCATGTTTAATGCCAACAAAGGATAATCCAAATAATATTACTTCAATGGTTGCAGCTGCCGTTATGTTTGAAATAATTTGTTTGATAAGCCTTAATTTAAAATAAGATCAGATGCTTTTTCAGCAATCATAAGAGTAGGTGCATTTAAATTTGCACTGGGGATTTCAGGCATTATTGAAGCATCAACTACTCTTAAATTTTCAATTCCTTTAACTTTTAAATTTTCATCAACAACGGCCATTTCATCCACTCCCATTTTGCAGGTACCACAAGGATGGTAAGCAGTTTCTGCATTAGATCTAATATATTCATTTAACTCTTCATCAGTTTGTTTTTCTGCCCCTGGACCAATTTCTTTACCAGTATGTTTTACTAAAGACGGTTGAGATAATATTTTTCTGGCAACGTGAATAGATTCTCGAGTTTGTTTTAAATCATCTTCGTGTTCTAAATAGTTAAATAATATTTTTGGATAATCATATGGATTTGACGAGTTAAGAGTAACAAGCCCTCTGCTTTTTGGATGATTTGGGCTAGCATGTAATTGATAGCCGTGTGAACTTGGATTAACTAAACCATGATTAATTACAAATGATGGAAAAAAGTGAAACTGTATGTTTGGTAACTCTCTATTAGATGATGATTTTGCAAATCCTCCAGCTTCTAAATATGACTGTGAGCAAGGGCCAGATTTAGATAAAAACCATTGAATACCTGCTAATATTTTTGGAAAGAATTTTGTATATTTATAAAGTGTGTTCGGAGTTTTGCATTCTTGCATAATATAAGTTTCCAAATGATCTTGAAGATTTTTTCCTACACCTTTTAAATCATTAACAATATTAATTCCTTTTTCTTTTAGATGATCTGCATCACCAACACCAGAAAGCATTAATAATTGAGGAGAATTAATTGAACCTGCGCTTAATATTAGTTCTTTTTCAGCATAAATTTTTTCTATTTTATTTTTTATTTTTACTTTAATACCAACAGCTTTTTTTCCCTCAAAAATAATTTTTTCTACAAACGAATTAGAAAAAATATTTAAATTTTTCCTACTTTTTATAGGATTTAAATAATACTTAGATACGCTTGCTCTTTCCCCGTTATGAATTGTAGTATCAAACATTCCCATTCCTTCTTGAATTTCACCATTCATATCAGGATTAATTTTATGTCCAGCTTCAGATGAAGCGTTTAAAAAAGCACTAAATAAAGGGTTATTATTTTTTGACTGGTTTACAGGCAGCAATCCAAAAGACCCTCTGTATTGGTTTTCACCACCAGACCAATTTTCAATTTTCTTAAAATAAGGAAGTATTTTGTCGTAAGACCAAGACTTTAATCCAAAACTTTCCCATCTTTCATAATCATTTCTATTACCCCTAACAAAAACCATCCCATTATGAGCTGAGCAGCCCCCTATCATTTTTCCTCTAGGACAAAATAGTTTTCTATTATTTAAATGAGGCTCAGGTTCAGAATAGTATTTCCAATTATATTTTGGATCATGCATTGTATATAATAAAGCTAAAGGCATTTTAACTTTCCAAATATCACTTTGTTTTCCTGCTTCAAAAACAGCGACTTTATTATTTGGATTTTCTGATAATCTGTTTGCTAGAACGCAGCCTGCAGATCCTGCTCCAATAATTATATAATCAAATTTCATATAAGCTTAGAAAGTAATAGTTTTTTGTATTCATTTATAGACTTAATTTTTAAACCAACTTTTTTTGCATTTTCATCAAATTTTCTCAATTTAATTGAGCTTTCAAAAAATTCATTATTTTCAAATTCTTTTGCCTCATCATTACTCATAATGCCACCTTGTAGTTTTAAGCTTACTTTTGAAGCTTGAGAAAGAGTTTCATAATATTGTTTATCCCTTGCTAAATATTTTTTTGCTTTAACATGATATTTAATTGGTCCAATAACATCTTTTATAAAATATTTTTTTAAAAATTCGTAACCTAAGTCTTCGTGCCTTCCATCTTTTTTTTTACTAACCAAATGATCAGGATCTTCTAAAATAAAATGTCCATAATCATGCAACAAGCTTGAACAAATCAAATTGCTTGAGGAGTTAGTTTTTTCAGCTAGCATTGCTGTTTGTATCATATGCTCAGCTATTGTAATTTTTTCACCAATGTATAGAGATTTATTATTTAAGTATGAAGATATAATTTGATTAATTATATTCATCTTAAAAGTTATTGTGGTTGATCGCCTTGTATAGCTATTCTGTCCATTATTCTTTCGTAACCTAAACCTCTTCCTGGGAAAAAGTCTGATATAGCATAATGTTGAACGCTTCTATTATCCCAGATTGCTACTGCATTTTCTGTCCATCTAAAACGGCAAGTCAAATCTAATCTAGCTTGATGTTCAAAGATTTTTTCTAAAATTTCATC
>CACEPH010000019.1 GCA_902561465.1 uncultured Pelagibacteraceae bacterium | reverse complement strand
TCGGAGACGTTGCTGTTCCCCAGTTAATTGTTGCAAGCCAGCCAGCATTACAATGAGTTAATATATTTACTTTATCTTTCTTTTTATTATAAATTTCTTCAATAATTTTTAATCCATTTAACCCAATATTTTCACAAAACTTAACATCTTCTTCACATATTGCTTTGGCTTCATCTAAAGCTACTTTTAATAATTCATTATTATTAACCCCTGATAGCTTTTTCATCATGCGATCAACTGCCCACTTCAAATTAATTGCTGTAGGTCTTGATTGGATTAATTCTTCTGAGCTTTTCTTAATAAAATTAGGATCATTTTTTTCCATAATAGCTAAAACAATACCGTAAGCAGCGGTTCCACCTATTAATGGAGCTCCCCTAACCTCCATAACTTTTATGGCATTAATGGCATCTTTTACTGTCTTAAGATCTTTAATTATAAATTGGTGAGGAAGTTTTGTTTGATCAATAATTTTTACTGTTTGATTTTTTTCATCAAACCAAATTGTACGATATTCTTTTCCTTCTATTTTCATTTTAACAACACTCTGCCCGCTACAGTCTTTAGTTTTTTAATTGTTTTTTTAGTTCTTTTTTCTGGAGCAGTAATAATTGCAACATCTAAACAATTATTTGTTGGATCTTTAGGATCTATATGATTTTCAAAGTTTTCAATAATGTTTTTAACCATATTTTTTGCTTTAGCTGCATTACCTAATAAAACTTTAATAACTGTTTGAACATCAACATTTTCATGGTCTGGATGCCAACAATCATAATCCGTTACCATTGATACTGATGCATATCTAATCTCTGCCTCTCTTGCTAACTTTGCTTCAGGCATATTTGTCATTCCAATAACATCAGCTTTCCATGATCTATATAAATTAGATTCCGCTAATGTTGAAAATTGAGGCCCTTCCATAACAACATAGGTGCCTCCTCTTTGATAATCAATTTTTTCTTTCTTTATTGCTTCTTCGCAAGCATCCATTAAACCATTTGATGTTGGGTGAGCCATAGAAACGTGAGCAACAATATCTTCATCAAAAAAAGTTTTTTTTCTAGCAAAGGTTCTATCTATAAATTGATCAACTATTACAAATTTTTCTGGTGGCAAATCTTCTTTTAAAGAGCCGACCGCAGATACTGAAACGATATCAGTAACTCCTAATTGTTTTAAAGCATCAATGTTAGCTCTAAAGTTTATATTTGATGGTGATATTTTATGACCTCTTGCATGACGCGGTAAAAAACAAACTTCTTTTTCTTTATATTTTAAATTTAATATTTGATCAGAGGGTTTTCCCCATGGAGTTGATATGGATTTCCATTTTGGATTTTGCATCCCCTCTATATCATAAAGTCCACTACCGCCTATTATTGCTAGTTTGTTTTTTGTCATAAAATATTATAATTAATATGATCTTTTTTATTAACTTTGAAGCAAAAAATGGATTTAAAAAAATATATACGTTCAATTCCTGATTATCCTAAAAAGGGAATTTTATTTAGAGATATAACTACTTTAATTAAAGATAAAGATGCATTTAAAAATTGTATAGATGAAATGTCAAAAATGCTAAATAAATTAAATTACGATAAAATAGCAGCTATTGAATCTAGAGGTTTTATTTTTGCTTCACCTCTTTCATATAATTTATCTAAATCTCATATTTTGTTAAGAAAAAAAGATAAACTTCCAGCAGAGAGATATTCGGTTGATTTTGAACTTGAGTATGGAAAAGCCACCTTGGAAATTCATCAAGATTCCATTAGCTCCAAAGAAAAAGTAGTTATTGTTGACGATTTGATAGCTACTGGAGGAACTGCAGAGGCAGCTGCAAAATTAGTTGAAAAATCTGGAGGAGAAGTTGCTGGTTTTATTTTTGTTATAAATCTTTTTGATTTAGGTGGTAAAGATCTTTTAGAAAAAAAAGGTTACAAAACTTTTTCTTTATTAGATTTTCCGGGACATTAATCATTTAAATTTGGTCTGTACCAAGATGATTTACCTATCAAAGCATTAAAAAAACCTGAAGCTCTATTGAAATATATTTTTCTTTTAACTTTATTATTAAGAAAAGAATAAAATAAAAACTTTAAGATAGAAGAAAAATAACTTTTAATACCACTTAGGAAAGCTTTTAAAAAACCAAAATGTTTTTTATTAAAGTAGTATTTAGACCATATCCAATGCCAATTTCTTGAATATTCAATCTCAACTGAAAATTTTTCATTAACAGCTTTTGCTGCCAAGTGATTAATTTTTGAATTTGGTACAATGAAAATTGAACCACCTTTATTAAAAACTCTTTTACATAAATCGTTATTTTCTAAATACATAAAAAAGTTTTCATCAAAGTAATCATTTTCCTCAAAATTTTTTTTATTTAATAGCATTGCAAAACCATCGACAAAATCAACTTTAAAAGGCAAATTGTTAGAATTATTATTTGAAATTTCTTTTTCAACTACCTTACCATAATTTTTATAATTTATTTCTAAGGGAGCCAATATTGTAAAATCTGATAATTCTTTTGCTGCCACAAAAAGTTCTTCGATAGTATTTTTTTCTAATATTACATCAGGATTTAATATTAAAACGTATTCGGTCTTTGCTGCTCTTATTCCAATATTGTTTCCTGTTCCCATTCCCAAATTAGATTTAGAAAGAATACATTTTAAATTTTTATATTTATTTTCCAGCTCCTCCTTAAAGCTATTGTTATTAGATTGTTCTACTACAATTATAGGGAGATCTTGATTGATCGACTTAATACAATCATGCACTACATTTTCGCTTTTAAGAGTTACTATTACTACTGATAAATTTTGCCTAGATATTGACATACTATAATGAATACTAACTTTTTTAGATTAACAACTATACTAACAGTTTTTACTAATGTAAAAAACAAAATATGAAAAAAGTTATAGTAACAGGTGGTTCTGGATTTATTGGAAGTAATCTTGTTAAATATTTACTTAAAAAAAAATATTTTGTGATAAATATTGATTCATTAAAGTATTCAGCTAATCCTTATAATACAAAAAATTTAAGTACAAATAAAAATTATATCTTTTTTAAATTAGATCTAAATAATAAAAATAAAATTTTAAAAGTACTAAAAAAATACAAACCCGATGGTATTTTTAATTTAGCCGCAGAAACTCACGTGGACAGATCTATCGATACACCTTACAATTTTATTCATAGTAATATTTTGGGTACCTATAATTTATTAGAATCTATCTTGGCTTTTAAAAAAAAAATAAAACTTATCCATATATCTACAGATGAAGTGTATGGAGATGTAATTAAAGGAAGATCTGATGAAAAATATCCATATAATCCAAGCTCTCCTTATTCATCTACAAAAGCAAGCGCCGACCATTTAGTTAAGGCTTATATAAAAACTTACAAAATACCAGCTATAATATCAAACTGTTGTAATAACTACGGACCAAATCAATTTCCTGAAAAATTAATACCAAAATTAATATATAATATTATGAAAAATAAACCTTTGCCAATTTATGGTAAGGGAAAAAACTCTAGGGAATGGATGCACGTACAAGACCATTGTGAAGCTCTTTTATTAATTTTTTTAAAAGGTAAAGTTGGAGAAAACTATAATATTGGGTCTGGTATTAATCTTGAAAATATTGATATAGCTAAAAAATTGTTAAAAATTGCAAAAAATAAATATTTTAATATAAATGGTAATGTAAAAATAAAATTCGTAAAAGATAGACCTGGTCATGATATTAGATACGCATTAAATAATAATAAAATTAAGAGAAAACTAGGTTGGAAATCAAAAATAACACTAGAAAAAGGTTTAGACCAAACTTTTAATTGGTATTTAAATAATGAGAATTTTTTTAAAAGTGTTCCAAAAAAACTTTACATAAATAGGCTGGGTTTAAAAATATGATAAAAAAAGGAATTATTTTAGCTGGAGGCATTGGAACTAGGATGAGTCCTATTACCAAAGCTGTAAATAAACAATTGCTCCCTATTTATGATAAGCCTTTAATTTTTTATCCTTTATCAGTTTTGATGCTTTCCGGAATAAGAGATATTTTAATTATAGTAAATAAAGGACAATTAAATCAATTTAAAAAAATTTTACCAAATGGTAAAAATTTAGGAATTAAAATTTCTTACGCGGAACAGTCCTATCCTAGAGGATTGCCTGACGCTTTCTTAGTTGGGAGAAAATTTATAGGTAAAGAAAATGTTGCTTTAATTCTAGGAGATAATTTTTTTTATGGTCAAAGTCTTACCAAAAGATTACAGGAGTGTGTAAAACTAAAATCTGGCGCAAGTGTATTATTGCATCCTGTTAAAAATCCTTCTCTTTATGGAATAGCGAAAATAAATAAAAAAAATAAAATATTAAAGATTATTGAAAAGCCAAAAAAATATTTTTCTAATTTAGCGATAACTGGTCTTTATTTTTTTGATAATAAAGTAATTGAATATAGTAAAAATTTAAGGCCATCAAAAAGACACGAGGTAGAAATTGTAGACTTATTAAATAAATATAGAAAAAGAAAAAAACTTTCTGCAAATTTCATAAGCCGTGGAGGTGCATGGCTTGACACTGGCTCTATGGAAGACTTTTATAATACCTCAGCATTTGTGTCAGCTTTAGAAAATAGACAGGGACTTAAAATAGCCTGTCTTGAAGAAATAGCTTTTAATAATAAGTGGATAAATAAGAAGAATATAATAGAAGCAATAAAATTTTATGGGAAATGCAATTATTCTCAGTATTTGTCTACATTAATTAAAAAAGATCATAAATAGATGGCTTCAAAAAATAAAATAGTTGTTACTGGAGGCAGTGGAAGATTTGCACAAAGTTTAAAAAAAATTAATTCAAAATATAAATTTATTTATCCTAGCAAAAACACTCTGAACATAACTAGCCAAAACTCGATTAAAAGCTTTTTAAAAAGAATAAAACCTAAATCTGTTTTACATCTAGCGGCATTATCAAGACCTATGGCGCTGCATAATACCCACATAGGTAAGAGTATAAGTTTAAATATTATAGGAACATCAAATTTAGTAAAAGTTTGTTCAGAACTTAATATAAAATTAATATATTTCTCAACAAGTTATGTTTACCCAGGGAAAAAAGGAAATTATAATGAAGACGATCCTGTGCTTCCTTGGAATAATTACGCCTGGTCAAAACTAGGTGGGGAATGTGCCGTACAAATGTACAAAAACTCATTAATACTAAGAGTTAGTATGACTGAAAAACCTTTTATACATAAAAAGGCATTTGCAAATGTTAAATTAAATTTTTTATTTCATGATGAATTAGTAAAGATTTTGATAAAAATATTGGATAAAAAAGGAATAATAAACGTAGGGGGTCCTACGAAAACTGTTTATGACTTTGCAAAAAAATACAATTCGAAAGTTAAAAAAATATTTATTAAAAAAAAATCTCCATATAATTTTCCATTAAACCCATATATGAACTTGTCAAAACTAAAAAAAATAATAAAATAATTTAAATGATATGCATGTAATTAATACAAAATTTAAAGGATTAAAAATAATTCAACAAAAAAAAATAGGTGATTCTAGGGGAAATTTAAGAGAAACCTTTAGAAAAAAAATTATAAAATGGGATAATTTAATTTTTGATTATGCCACTGTATCAAGAAAAAATGTTATAAGAGGATTTCATTTTCAATCAAAATTTCAGCAGGCAAAATTTGTAACTGTTCTAAAAGGAAAAATTCTTGATTATGTTGTTGATCTTAGAAAAAAATCCCCAACATTTGGTAAAAGCTTAAGCATTGTGCTGTCAGAAGATAATTGCAAATCTTTATATATTCCAGAAGGATTTGGTCATGCCTATTATAGTTTTTCTAATCTAAATATAATTTATTATAAACTATCTGACTATTATCAGCCAAAATACGAAGATGGAATTTTATGGAATGACAAAAATTTAAAGTTTAAGTGGCCTGCAAAAAAACCTATTGTTTCAAAGAAAGATAAAAAATTAAGAACTTTTGAAGATTTTAAAAAAGTTTATAAGGGTTTATAAATCAAACTTAAAAGTATAATCTCCTTCAATGAAAGAAATCAAAATACTACTTTTGTATCCTCCGGAACAATCTTGGCCAAAAACTATGGTTAAACCTAATGGCTCCCTAGCTTATCCTTATTTAAGTGGTGCTTTAAAACAGATAGGTGTTGAATCTTATGTTTATGATGCTTGCGTAGGAAATGACGATGATAACCTTGATGATATTTTTTATAAAAACACTCCTCTTCAGACTGGCATGATAAGAACGGGTGTAAGTGATAATAGAATTTTAGAAATTGCAAGCAATTATGATGCTGTTGGAATTACTTCAATTTTCTCACAACAAGAAACGCAAGTTTTACATTGTGCAAAAATAATTAAAAAAAAATTCCCCAATAAATTATTATTTTCTGGTGGTGTAAATGCTAAATCAAGATCTTCTATTTTTTTTGCTGCTGGTTTTGATATCATTTTTACTTCTGAATCTGAAATTTCAATTCAACAAGTTGCTAAAATTATGCAAAAAAATAGTAAAGATTTTAGTTCAGTTGGAAAAATATATTTTAAAAACAAAGAGGGAAAAATTGTAGATAATTCTCATTTTGGAGAAATTTTAATGGATCTAGACAATTTACCTATTCCAGCTTGGGAAATGTTGCCAAATAAAAGATATTGGAAAATTGGAAGACCTCATGGAGGAAAAGCTAAGCATGGTGAAGAATTAAGATATGCTTCAATGATGACTTCCAGAGGTTGTCCTTTTTCTTGTTCCTACTGTCATATAGCTGAAGAAGTTGAAGGCTCTAAGTCAGGTGCCATTGGCAAGTTCAGATTTAAATCAGATGAAAGAGTTATTAATGAATTAACAATCTTAAAAAACAAAATTGGTGCAAAACAAGTTTTCATTGAAGATGATTCTATTTTTGGAATGAAAAGGAGAGCCATTCGACTTCTGAAGAAAATTGTTGGACTTGGTTTAGATCTGATGGATGTAAATGGAATCAACATGATACATTTAGTTAAAAAAAGTAATAAACCTGGGTGGATGATTCCAGATGAAGAAGTTATTGAATTATTAGCCGAGGTTGGTTTTAAAGAAATAGTACTGCCATTTGAATCGGCAAACCTAAGAATTATAAAAAAATGGTGTTCCAATAAACTTGCATTAGACAGATTTGATCCTGGTGAATTAATTAAAACAATTAAAAAATATAAAATGTACGTAGGAACGAATTACATGTTAGGTTTTCCTGACGAATCTAGAAAAGAAATAGAAGAAACAGTAAAATTTGCAAAAAAAATGAAAGATTATGGTTTAGATCATTCAAATTTTTATTTGGTCATGCCTGTACCGGGAACTCCTATGTTTGATTATTGTATTAAAAACAAGCATCTACCATTAGATTATAACCCAGATAGATTTCAGTGGACAAAAGCAAACTTAAAAAATACAGAAGTTCCTCCACAAGAATTAGAAAAGATAAGAGACTATGCTTGGGATGCTTGTAATAGTGAAGAGTTTAAAAATTTAAGAAGAAGTTGGGTGGTTGATAATTAAAAATTATTCTACTTTATATCTTTTCTAATATCATAAAATACTATTGGCATCGTTTTTACCTTAGCGTTTTTATTAAACCAATAAGGCATAAATCTTTCTGCCAAAAAGGTATAAATTCTTATTTTTCCAAATCCCTTTAAATCTTTAAAACCAAAAATTTTTTCGCAACGTTCTAGCCAAGGAAAAAGATTTGAATAGTATTCTTTTAATAATCTTTTTGATTTACAAATAAACATATTGTGTGGATTAAAAGATATATTGAAATTTACGTAATCATTAAAATCTTTTTTATTGTTAGCATCAAGTAAATCAATGGCTTTATTTAAGTTGTTATAACCGTGCATTAAATCAAAATGAAATTTAATATTCCTTTTATTTTTATTCAGTAAATAAGATGGATTTTTAACTATTATCTTAAATCCTTTTTTTAAAAATTTCATTATTTTAAATTGATTTATAAAATGTAAATCTCCCAGAATTACATCAAAATTTTTATAAGATTCAGGTATATCATTTAATACCAAAGGTTTTAATTCTTCTATAGCTTTTGGAAACAAGTTGTTTTTTTCAATGCTCCAAAATTTCCTATATTGACAAAAACCAAACCATCCATCATCAACCTCTTTTAAATCTATATAATTTTTCCATAGCCAATAATGAAATGTATATTCGCCATAATTTTTATTTTTTTTATAAATGCTTATACCTGATTTATCAGTAAACCATTCGTTAAGATTATGAAATTTTTTTTCACCTAATCCAACAGGAATATATCCTAATTGTTTAATAAATTCTTTATGAGTTGGTTCTAAAGTTAAACAAAACATTTTTAAATTGTTCATATAATTTTAACCTTCTAATATTTTTTTTAGTCTATCCAGTGGAACATGAATACTACCTTGCTGTGTAGGAAAATCAAATTTGCGAATTTCTTTAGATTCTGATTCTATAGAATCATAATTTAATTTATTTTTTTTTGCTAAGTTTTTAATGGCATCACCAGCAGTTAGACTTTTAAGTTCAACAACTTTAGTGCCTGGATTGCAAAAAGATATATTTGCAAAGCCTCCCCCGTGTAAACCAACTACGCATTCTGCATTATTAAATAAATTAACTTGTTCATTGAAATTCATTTTATGAAGTTTGGCCATTATAAAATTATTATCTGTTAAATATTTCTTAATTTCAGGCTCATTGTCTATTGATCTTTCTAAAGGATAATTTGAATTTTCATCATTTCTATCTATATAGATTTTATTTTTATTATTATTTAACTTTTTTAAATCCAAAAAACTATTTTTCAGCCACACAATAATCCAATCGGGAGTATTTGAAATATCTCTAGTAGCGTTTCCAGTAATTACTACAGGATGATCAGTAATTATAAGCTCTTTTGCTTTTATATGTCTAAATTCTTTACTTGAAATTCTTTTGTGATTAGGAATGTTCAAAAAATCTAAAGTTTCTTGCTGAAATTTTTTTTCAATATTAGGTAATAGAAAAAAATCTATTTTGCTGAGATCTAAGAATTTATTACAAAGTGCAAGTCTAGGTAATACATCATATATCCAATGCCAATAATTATTATTTCCACCTCCTCCAGTTAATAAAGATAAAACTTTACCGTTTAATTTTTTTAACTTCCTGGGTGTACCTTTCTCAAATACAATATTATCAGCAATCTTTGAAAATTGTATTGTAGATTCTGGTCCATCACGTAACTGAAAAGAAGGCCCCTCAATTATTTTATTATCAAGTATAGCAGCAGCATCATGTATACGATCTGTATACAGTCTTCCATTCGAAATTATATAAACTCTATAGCTAATATTTTTTTCTATTTTTGCTATTTCAACTTTAATTCTATTGTCACTATTACTTTTTATAGAACCATCTATGCTCCCATATATTTTTAAAAAAAAACTATAAGAGATTTTTTTAAATATTTTTTGTAGATATTTTTTAATCACTATACAACCAAAATGGTAGCGGGAAGTGGAGTCGAACCACTGACCTCGGGCTTATGAGTCCCGCGCTCTAACCAACTGAGCTATCCCGCCAGCAATATTTATTGATTTATAATACTTTTGAAATTTGTTGCAATCATGATTTGTCATAAAGTCAATCTAATATGGATTTTTTATAAGAAAACAAATAAAAGTTAAAATGTATGATTAATTTAGATATTTATTGCATGACAGTAGAATATTTTAAAATTCTTGACAAGCTTCCTCCATATATAAAGCCATTAGGTTTAGGAAATAATATTTTTCCAAAACATTGGTTAATTGAAAAAGATGGTGAAAACATTTCTGATCTCAATAAGCATTATGGTGAAGCAAGTGGTTTTTATTGGGTATGGAAAAATAAATTAAAAAATAAAAATGAAAATGATTGGATAGGTTCATGTCAGCATAGAAGATTGTGGCTTAATAGTCTTTATAATCAAAAACAAAAATTTTCTATGAATAGTTTATATTCAAATTTATTAAATTCTGATAATCAGATTTTTTCAAATTGTGACACAATTCTGTTACAACCTACTGTTTTAAAGAATGAATCAGTCTTACAGCAATTCAATAAAGTTTATGGAAAAAATATCATGGAACAATGCATTAATTTTTTAGAAAAAAAAGATTCTGAAAAATTCAAAAATTATCTTAATGGTAATCAGTTTAGCATTTGTAATATGTTTATAACAAAAGTAAATCATTTCAAAAATTATTGTGAAATATTATTTCCTTGGTTAGATAAATGTCTAGATTACTGTGTAAAAAATAATCTCTGCAAAAATGAAAATGTAAGGTTGCCAATTTTTTTGGCCGAAAGATTTACATCTTACTGGTTTACTGAAAATACAAATGTAAAATATTTGTCTTTTGCAAGATTGGGCAAATTTTTACTTTCTAATAAAGTTAATAAGTTTATCAACCCAGCAAAAATACCTTTTACTTTTAGAATGTATCCTACGATACATGACTACTAGTAATAAAAAATATTTTATACTATTGTTAATATGATGAAAATTTATTATGGAAAAGCTGTTTACAACAACAAAGAAATAAGAGCTGTTGTTGATGTGCTTAAAAGAAAATCTTTGAATTTAATTGATGGTCCTTCGGTTAAAGAATTAGAAAAAAAAATATCTAATCTTTTTGGAAAAAAATATGGATTAATGGTAAATTCAGGTTCCTCTGCTAATTTGCTGGCTTTATCTTCGTTTAATTTTAAAAAAGGTTCAGAAATAATCACTCCATCATTAACTTTTTCTACAACAGTTTCTCCAATATACCAATTAGGCTATGTTGCTCATTTCATTGATGTGGAAGAAAATAAGTTTATAGCAAATCTAAATCAAATTGAAAAATGTATAAATAAAAAAACTGTGGCTATTATGTTGCCAAATCTTTTAGGAAATATTTTAGATTGGAAAAAAATATATAAAATTGCAAAAAAATATAATTTAAAAGTAATTGAAGATTCTGCTGATACTATAGGATATTCATATCAAAAATCAAATACAGGTAAATATTCTGATGTAGTAACAAATAGTTTTTACGCCTCACATATAATTACAGGAGCAGGCTTTGGTGGAATGGTTTGTTTTAATGATAAAAAATTATATGACAAAGCAAAACTTTTAAGAGGCTGGGGAAGATCATCTGCTGTCTTTAATGAATCGGAGGGTATAAAGGCAAGATTTAGTAAAAAAGTTGATGGAATACCTTACGATGGAAAATATATTTTTTCAGCCTTGGGATATAATTTTTTACCTTCAGAAATTTCAGCAGCATTTGCTATTGAACAACTTAAAAAATTAAAAAAAAATATAAGAATCAGAATTAATAATTTTGAGTTTTTAAAAAATTTCTTTAATAAATACTCTTCATTTTTTAAATTGCCTGAACAAAATAGAAATATTGTAACTGGATGGCTTGCTTTTCCTTTGGTTTTAAAAAAGAGCGCTGGATTTTCAAGAAAAAAACTTCAAATTTATTTGGAAAAAAGAGGTATCCAGACACGAACAATTTTTACTGGCAACATATTAAGGCAACCAATTATGAAAAATAAGTATTATAAAAAATATTCCAAATTTCAAAAAGTTAGCGATGATGTCATGAAAAATGGTATTTTAATAGGTTGTCACCATGGACTCAAAAAAAGAGATTTAAATCAAATGATAAAAATTTTCAAAAATTTTTTAGATAAGTAAAAAAATTAATAAGTTTTATAAAAAACGTATCCCCATTCTTAAAGCCACAAATAATACAAGAGCAGCTGTAATTAAAGCTAGAATACGAGTAGGCAATATTTTTAAATTTAAGAAATTACCTATTTGTCCTCCAAATAAAACTACCAATAATAAGTACCAATAATTTTCTATTTCAACCAAAACGGCATTTTTTGTAAGTTGTCCAATTATTCCCGAGATTGAGTTAATTAAAATAAATATAGAAGCCGTTGTTGCAATATACTTGGGTCTACCTGCCCTAATTAAAAATAAAATTGGACTTAAAAAAATACCACCACCTATACCAACAATTCCTGCAATGAATCCTAAAACTCCACCAATTGAAATTGAAATTAATGAATTAATCTCTCTATAACTTTCTTTTCTGTCGTCATAAGATTTAAAATTAAATAATAATAAAATACCTGCTGATGATAGAACTAAAAATAATAATATTTCAAACAATTCTTTTTCTAGTGATAATGATCCTCCTATGTATGCCAAAGGTACAGAACCAATTAAATAAGGAATTAATAATTTTAAATTAATATTTCCAGCTCTTATATAGTTAAAACAATTTCCTGAAACGACTATTATGTTACATGATAAAGCAATTAATGGAAAAATTGTATAAGGAACGCCCCAAATCAATAGCAAAGCTAAATATGTAGATCCTCCGCCAAAGCCAACGCTGGAATATAATATGGCCGTGACTAAAAATAATATTGATAGTAACAACATGTTTATTTAACCTATAATATAATTATGCAAGTAAATATAGCACTACTCACTGTAACAGACACTAGAACTATTGATACTGATAAATCTGGTGGAATTTTAATAAATAAAATAAAAGAACAAAATCATAAATTAATAGATAGAAAAATTGTAAAAGATGAAAAAGATCAAATAAAAAAAATTTTATCTGATTGGATAAAAAAAGATAATATTGATGTAATTATTACAACAGGTGGCACAGGATTAACTGGTCGTGACATTACACCTGAAGCATTAAAAGAAATTAGTGA
>CACEPH010000018.1 GCA_902561465.1 uncultured Pelagibacteraceae bacterium | reverse complement strand
GCCAAATTGCTGCGTAGATTCTTTAGGAGTAAAAAAAGTTATACCTTTCTTGTTTCTATATTTTCCCCTAACAATTAAAGCTAATAATTTTTTTTTATGATTTATTTTTTCTATCATGATTTTAATTGTTTCTTCGTATTAAACTAGCAAAAACTCTTAGAACATACATTATGCCATAATATAAAAATTTTAATAAATTTGGAGCAGATTTGCTATTTTCTAGGTCTTCATCTTTTTTTTGAATATGTGGAATTTCTTTAATCTTAAAACCTTTTTTATGTGCATTATATAAAAATTCCATAAAAAATTCTCCATGTCCATATCCTAAAAAAGTTACTTCATCCATAACTTTTCTTTTCATTAAAAATACTGAATTTGTAAGGTCCTTGATTGGAATCCTTAATAAGATTCTTGAAAAAATATTAAAATATTTACTACCTAAAGAACGGATTAAAATTCTTTCATCTCCACCACCTTTAATAAATCTTGATAAAATTATTAAATCATTTTGCGACTCTAATTCAACTATCATTTCATTAAATCTTGGAGCTAATTCACTCATATTTGTATCGACCCACCCAATATATTCTCCCGTAGTTTCAATAATACCTCTAACAAAAGCAGAGGCCAAGCTTCGACTTTTTTTTCTAAAAACTACTTTATATTTATTATTTTGATTAAGTTTTTTTATAATTTCAATAGTTCCATCAGTTGAAAGATCGTCTACTATAACGAGTTCTAAATTTTTAATATTTTTTTCTAATTCTGTAATAGTTTTTTCAATATGTTTAGCTTCATTATAAGTGCATAAAATAATTGAGGTTTTTAAAGACATTACTTTTTATTTTTTTCAATTTTAAGATCATTTTTCATCATAACAGATATAATATCATCCAAATTTTTTTCTATTTTGAATTTAAATGCCCTTTTTGCTTTCGTTGTATCAGCAACAAGAGACAGTGTTTTTGATGGTCTTAATAAATTTTTATTAATTCTCAGATATTTTTTATAATTTAATCCAACAAAATTGAAACATTTTTTTACGAAATATTCAACACTGTGACTTTTTCCAGAACCAATTACAAATATATCTCCTTTTGGCAACTGCATAATTCTATGAGCAGCCTTAACATAATCACCAGCATATCCCCAGTCAATTTTTGTTTTAATATCACCTAAATACAATTTTTTTTGTTTTCCATAAAATATTCTGGATACTGCTTTAGTTATTTTTCTTGTAACATACTCTTCGGGTCTTATTTCGGATTCATGATTATAAAAAATCGCTCCATATATTTTTAGTTTGAATACTTTTTTATACATTAGACATGCATAATATGCATTTACTTTGCCAAGAGCATAAATGCTTAGAGGAGAAAATTTTTCAGTTTCATTCTGTTTTGGTTTTAAACTATTTCCAAACATATTTGACGAAAAAGGTTGGAAAAATTTTGATTTTGGGCAACAATTTTTTATAATTTCTAAAATTTTAACAACTGATCCGCCTGTAACATCAAAAGAGTATGATGGTGCATCAAAACTCCATCTGACATGATCCTGATCAGCAAAATTATATATTTCGTCTGGCTTAATTTTTAATAGAGCCTTTTCAATTGATATAAGATCTAACAAATCACCATGATGAATAAAAAAATTATTTTTATTAATTAATTCTTCAATATTGGATAAATTACCTGTAGCAGATTTTCTAACTAAGCCGTGAACATTATAATTCTTTTTTTGCAGATATTTTGCTAATAAAGATCCGTCTTGACCAGTAACTCCTAATATAAATGCTTTTTTTTTATTCATTAAACTTTATCAATCTAAATTTTGGAAAGGGAACAATAAATTTGCCTCCATTTTTCAACCAAATTTTTTCTCTTTTAATAAATTCTTTAATGAAACCCCAGGGTGTTACAAAAAAATAATCTGGATTCAATTTTCTAGCAACTTTTTCTGAAATAATTTTTATTCCTGTACCGATAGTATATTTTCCGCATTTTTCTGGACTTCTTTCTGCAGCAAAAGGAACAATCTTATTGTTAATACCATAATATTGTAAAACTGTATTACCTTTCGTTGATGCCCCATAGAGAAATATTTTTTTTCTTTGTTTAACTTTTCTTTTAATAAAATTCATTGTTATATTTTTATTCTTTTTTGCTCTTTTAATAAAAATTCTCATCATCTCCAAAACATTTTCATTTTTTAACTTTATGCTACCCTTTAAATATTTCCTACAATATATTCTATAACTTCCTCCATTAATATCATTTTCTTCAATTTTAAATATTTCTAAGCCATTTTTTTCAAAAAGAAACTTTAAAGATTTAAGTGAATAAAATTCAATATGTTCATGACAAATATTTCCTAAATCATTTTTTTGTATCATTGTTTTTAAACACATTAACTGAGCGATAAAAATACCATCATCATGAAGTGAGTCTGCTGCATCTTTTATAAATTTATTTGGATCTTCTAAATCATAGAACATTCCAATAGCAGTAATTATTTTTGGTTTTTGTAGTTTATATTTAAAAAGAACTTTATCTAGCTCATTTTTTTTCCAGAAATTATTAATTAGAAAATGAGAATTTTTTTTTAAAATTTTTGTAAAATTTTTTGCTGGCTCACAAGAAATAGTTTTTATTTTTCTATTTTTATAATATTTTAGTAGTGTTCCATCATTGGCTCCTATATCTAAAACAACATCATTCTTATTTAATTTTACTTTTTTTAAGCTTTCTGTAAAAATGTTTTTTAAACCTGTTCTCATTATCTTTGTAACTCCAGATCTATACCAATAAAATCTTCTATACATGATCTCCTGTGGAGCTATGTGAGAAAGTTGAATTAAAGAACACTTGCTACAATACAACAAGTTTAAAGGTGCTTTAATTCCTTTCATTATATTTTTTTTATTCACAAAATTACTTACAAATAAATTACCTAAAGAAAATATTTTTTTAATTTTTTTATTTTTACATAATAAACAATGGTTTATCTTTTTATTTTTAAGAATCATCAAAACTAATTAATTTTTAATACAATATATTGAATAACCTTTTCTATCACCAATTTTATAATTTTCAATACATTCAGCTTTTTTTAGGTAAGTTAAGTCACTTATCTCAAAATTAACAAATATTAATAAAATTTCTTTATTAAAATCGTTCTTATTAATTATTTTTTTTAAAATTTCTAAATAAATTTCATTATTGTTTGTTGGATGGTTAAAAAAATAACAATCAGCATCGTGTTTTAAAAAATCATAATTTGTAAAATCTTTATTTATGAAACTAATATTTTCATTTTTACTAAATTTTTTTCTGCAATATTGAAAATTTTCATAATAAAATTCTATACCAATAAATTTTTTACCTTCTGTATTTCTATTAAAGTAATCTATAACTCTTCCAGATCCACTGCCAAAATCCAAGAAAATATTAAATTTTTTATTTTTAATCTTTTTGTTAATTTTGTTCAAAAAAAAGTAGGGACATGGAATATTATCATTAATATTTTTATCTTTTGAAGAAGTAAATCTGTTAACTTTGTAACCTCTTATAATATTAGTTAATTCAAAAAAAAGTATTTTAAAAATATGTAACCTGTACATAGTTAAATTTTTTAATATATTTTTAAATATCATAGCATTATTTAAAGAATTAATTTTACTTTAACTTAATATTCTGTAAATTAAATAAACTAAATTTAATTTATTACAATGACAAAAATAAAACAAAGAATTCTACTTTTTTTTTTATTTTCATTTTCATTATATTGTGCCCTAACTATCGGACAATCATGGGATGAGGCTTCACATTTAGATCAAGGAAAGATTACATTAGATTACTTATTTTCACTTGGCAGAATTGATAATGATATAATTTATAGGGAAAATTATTCTTCTATATATTGGTCTTTCCAATATATTTTTACTAAAATATTTCCTGGCGAATATAAAATTCAAGCAAGTCATTTGGTTAATTTAGTTTTTTCATTAGCTACAATTTTTGGAATAGCAAAAATATCTAAAATACTATTTGATAAAAAAATAGGTAATATAGTTTTTTTAATATTATTTTTCTTCCCTATTTTTTTTGGTCATATGGGATTTAATAATAAAGATACAATTTTAGCTTTCGGCCATGTTTGGATAACTTATTATGCTATTGAGTATTTAAGAAAACAAAATGTCGTTAGTAAAATTAATAAAAAAATTATCTATATAGGCATACTAGCTGCAGTTTCCACTGGAATACAATTAGTCTTTTTAGGATCTTTAATTCCAATCTTTTTATTTATTATGGTAGAAATTTTTTATGCAAAGAAAATTATTTGCAATAATTTTAAAATAAAAAAGTTTATTTTTGACTTATTTAAAACTTTTATAATCTTTTATATTTTTTTGATTTTTTTCTGGATTGATGCTCATCCAAATATTTTAGCTTTACCTTATAATTTCTTTATGGGAACTTTCTCATCAACTTTTTTAACAGGATGGCCTTATAATTTAGTAAATGGAGATTATTTTATTTCAAGTGAAGTTCCTAAATTTTATTTTCTTATAAATTTTATTTATAAAGCTCCTGAATATATATTGTTTTCTTATTTACTATTTATATTTTTATACATTAAAAAAAGTATTTTCTTTAAAAAAAGATTCAAATTCTTTAATTATAAAATTGCAATATTTTTTATAATTTTGATTTACCCTGATTTAATTAGTTTAATTATTCCATATCCGCTTTATGATGGGTTAAGGTTATTTTTATGGTCCATACCATACTTTTGTATAATCCCTGCTCTAACCATTTATTACTTAATTGAAAATTTTAAATTTAAATCTATAAAAATATTAACTTCTATTTTAACTTTTTTAATTTTTATCTTTTTGTATAGCTTTTTTTCTATTACTCCGTATCAATATACATACTTGAATTCGCTTAATGGTGAAATAGATAAAAGATATCAAAAATTTGAGGGGGATTACTGGGCTTCATCTTTAAAGGAACTTTTCAAAAAATCTTCATTTGAAAAAAATAATACTTTAAATTTTTCTACTTGTGGAGCTGATAATGGGATAGCAAAAAAATATTTACAAAAAAATGGTTATTATAATATTGATTTTGTTCCTCCAAAAAATGCAGAATATATGGTTATGACTAACAGAGTAGTTTCTGAGGATAATAATAAAAATAAAACTCCAAAATTAACAAATTGCTTTGATAAATATAGTGGAAAAGATATTTTTAAAGTTGAAAGAAATGGTTTGCCATTATCTATAATTAGACAAATAAAATTAGAAAAATAACTTACTTACTCTTATCCAAATCTAATTCCTTTTTTATCTTATTTATAAAATCCCTAATCAAATTTCTTTCTTCTTCAGTAAAATAATTTTCTTTTTCAATTCCTTTTCTTATCTCATTTTTCATTTTTTCCTTAAGTTCAATTCGAGAATTTGAATCAGTAAAAATGTTTGTAAAGTGATCTATCCTTGATCCTATGGTTAATTCAAAAAATACATAAAGCAAAAGTAGAGATATAAAGAATTTTTGGATAAAAGATTTCATATAATTTTCTATATCAAATTATTAGACATATGACATAATATTTTTTATTTTATTTTTTTTAATTTCTTATCTATATCCATTAAAATATCATTTGATATTGGACCAGGTCCTTTTTTGCTAACAAATGACATACCAAATCCAATAATATTTGAATTAATTTTATTTAAATATTTGTTTATTTCTATATTGTTAATTTTCATGTTGTAATATTTTATTGAATTTCCAAACTTTTTAGATCCAAACTTTTGATTTTCTATTTCAGTAATTGTTCCTTTATTAATCGTTAGTTTGTAACTATTTTTCCTTGAATAAAATTCTTGATCAACACATAAAGGAACAAAACTAAATAGCTTTAAATATCTAGCAAAATATTGGATTCCAAAAAAATGTCCTAGTGCCCTGGAAAAATGATACCTTACGGTAGTGATATTTTTTTTAAATGCTGAAAAAGTAAATCTCCACTTAAAATGATCATAAAATTCAGAAAATTCTATTATGTCATTTTCTTTTAATAACTTTGATCTATATAGTAAATCTAACAGCTGCACACTTCCTACGCATAAAAAAAGTTTTTTTGCTTGGAGGGTTTGTAATTTTGATTTTTTTGAATTTTTAATATTAATAAATAATTTTTTATTTTTTATAAAAAAATTAAAGATATAGCCATTTTTAATTTTTATAGGCAAATGTTCAGTTTTTAGAATTAAGCCTTCTTTTGACTGAATTTGCATTATGTTTTTATTGCTAGATATTGTTCCTGTTTTTTTAAAAGATAATTTCTCAAAATTAATGTTATTTTTTTTAAGAAATTTCAAAAGTCTGTTTGGAATTTTTCTAACATCGATCATGCCTCCCCAAATATTTGCATTGCCTCCTAAAGTTAATCGATCATGCATTTTTCCATTTTTAAGATCAAATTTTAGCGTTCCATATGAGTATGCTTTTTTAGACATTAATTTATTAACTTCTACAGTTTTTCTTCTAAAATAATTTTGATCTTTTAAATTGTGATGATTTAAAGAACCTATTACTTTTGTTTTTTTGTCAGTTAATATTTTGGATACAGCTGCTGAAAATCCAGCTCCAATTATAATTTTTTTAATCATTGATCTAAATCGTAATTTCCACTTTCTAAATTCTTTTAAAAAAATCTAGTATAGACACAATTAAAACATTCATAATTAGTTGTACAGCTATTCCTAAAACAAATAGACCAAATATTAATGAATAGTTGCCAATATTTAAAATTTGTAATTTTATATTTAGTAATAATAATAAAGAAAAAATTAATAATAATAGTGACAATATTAAAGCCTTGTTGAAGTTTAAAAATTTAAAAATTTTAAGAACAAAATTATTTTTTTTAAAACCTAAATATATAGAAGCCAAGTTAGCAAAAAGACTAAAAAAAATAAATTGAATTGAAGCAAAAAAAGAAACTAAGGAAATTAAAAAATTTATCTCTGTATATGATGTAATAGCAAAATTAACTTTAAAAAAATAGTTAATAGAAATTAACATAAATATTAAAGAAATGATCAACGTAGGTATTTGACTTCCTGCTAATAAAATAAATTTCAATGTTTTTATTCCGTCTGTAAAAGTTCTCATATGACTTGTGGAAGTTTTCCTTTTGTCTTTATGCAGGGTAATAGGTATTTCAATGTATTTAGTTGTAGCTTGATATAGTTTAATTACACTTTCTATATTAAATTCCATTCCACTACTAAAATAAAAATTTTTATCGTAAATAAATCTTTTATACATTCTGAATCCACAATAAACATCGTTAGTTTTAATTCCAAAAAAAAGTTTTGTCATAAAAGTCAAGAAAGGATTACCGATATATTTGTGCAAAAAAGGCATTGCTCCCTGCATAATTTTTCCACCATATTTTTCAAATCTACAACCCTGGATAAATTCATAGCCTTCCCTTGCTTTTTGAATAAATTTACCTAATTCAGTAAAGTCATAACTGTCATCTCCATCTGCAACTACTATAAATTCTGAAGTGGTATTTTTCATTCCTGCTTTAACAGCATTCCCATAACCTTTTTTCTTTTCGGTAATTACTTTTGCTCCGAATTTTTTAGATATTTCAGCTGTTTTGTCAGTGGAACCGTTATCAACTACAATGACTTCTGTTTTTTCAATATTTTCTTTTTCTAAAACTTCTTTAATTTTTTTTAGACAAAAAGGAATACTATCTTGTTCATTGAGGCAAGGAATTATAATACTTAATGATTTCATTTATCGTTTGTATCTGCGTATTTTTAATATTATAAAGCTAAATTTACATTAAAAAAAAAAAAATATATAGTAAAATTGATTATAAGAAAATAAAATTATCAGACTTTGAATGAAAGTTCTTTATTGAAAAATGAAAAAAGCTATTTGGATTTCCGATTTAACACATACCGCTCAAGGAATTGGTGCGAATGGTTTCCCGTTAGGAGCAAGCTATATCTATGCTTATGCTAAAAAAATTTTTGGAAATGAATTTGATTTCAAATTATTTAAATTTCCTGCGCACTTGGAAGAAGATCTTAGAAACACATCACCAACTATATTTAGCTTTTCTAACTATAGTTGGAATTTAGAGTTAGGTTATAAATTTGCCTCATTAGCAAAACAAAGAGATCCAAATGTTATTACAGTTTTTGGTGGACCCAACTTCCCAACAGATAAAAATGAGAAAATAGAATTTTTAAAAAAAAAACCTAATATAGACTTTTATATTGAGCTTGAAGGTGAACTTGGTTTTGTTGATTTATTAGAAAAACTTAGTGAAAATAATTTTAATGCTGAGCAATTAAAAAAACATGGTAAAAAAATAGTTAATACATGTTACGTCTATGATAATCAGTTAATTGGTGGCAAAGTTGAGCGAATTAAAGATATCAATATTATTCCATCTCCGTATCTTACTGGTGCATTGGATCGAAATTTTCAACTACCTTTAATACCAATGATTGAAACGACACGCGGATGTCCATTTACTTGTACTTTTTGCGCTGATGGTCTTGGCATTAAAAGTAAAATAAATAGATATGAATTTAATAGGACGAGAGATGAGTTACAATATATAGCAAAAAAAATTAATAAAATTGATGAGCTTATTGTTACTGATCTAAATTTTGGAATGTATAAACAAGATCTCGAAACAGCTAAAGAGATAGCAAAAATCCAAAAGGATTATAAATACCCCATCTCAGTCGATGCGCCTGCTGGTAAAAATATGCCTAAAAGAATTATAAATATCGCAAGTATAATGAAAGGCTGGTCAATGGGTGGAGTGATTCAATCTAGTGATCCAAGTGTACTTAAAGCGATTAGAAGAAGTAATATATCAGTTTCAGCTTATAAAGAATTAATTGATTATGGCAATACACAAAAAAGTAATAGAACTTATACAGAAATTATTCTCGGCTTACCAAATGATACCAAAGAAAAACATTTTAAGTCTTTACGTTTAGGTGTTGAAAAAAATGTAAATAATTTAAGAATGCATCAAGCTATGCTCCTTACAGGAACTGAAATGGCTTCTAAAGAAGATCGAGAAAAATATGGCTTAATGACTAAATTTAGGACGCTTCCAGGCAATGTTGGCAATTATAATATATTAGATAAAGAACATCCTGTTGCCGAAGTAGAAGAAATAGTTGTTGGAAGTAATACTCTTTCAATGGATGACTACATAGAATGTCGAATAATGAATTTAATTATTAAAACTTTTTATAATAATAATATATTTAATGAAATCCATTCTATGCAAAGAGCTATGGGAATATCTTCATTTGATTGTTTGCTCTACATCAAAGAACATGAAGAGCTGTATACAGATAAAATAAAAGAGATTATAAAAAGTTTTGTTACAGAAACAAAAGAAGATCTCTTTGACTCTAGAGAAAAAGCAAATGAATATGTACTAGGACCAGGTGTTATAAATAAATATATAAATGGAGAATTGGGTACGAATGAATTGTTTTTACATAGTGCCCTTTTATTTAATGAATTTCAGGATATAACTGATCTAATCTTTAGTTCAGTTAAAGAAATTATTAAACAAAAAGGTTTGTTTACTCAAACAATTGATAACTATTTATCTGATCTAAAAAGATTTACGCTTATGCGTAAAAGTATATCATTAAATGGTGAGAGCAAACCATCTAATAATACCAATTCAATTATACATGGAGAATTTAAATATGACTTTGAATCAATTCATAAATCAGATTATTTTTTAGACCCTAATTCTATTTCTAAATTAAAAACACCAATAAAATTAAAATTTTTTCATACTGATAAACAAAAAAAACATATAACAAACCAGCAAAAACTATATTCCAACCACGCGCTTGGTTTAGGACGAATGCTTCAACAAACAAACCTTAATTTGATATTCCGAACTTTTGAACGAAATCAATAATTTTAATTTATAAGAATTATATACAACCACTTACTTTAAGGAAATTTAACCATTTTTCTTTTTCATCTTGATAACCTGGCAAATTATAATACTCAACAAGAGTCTGCTTAGAATCTCTACAATCAAAACTTCTACCTGAAATAAAATTTGGTTTTACGTTTTCTTTATATTGAGTAAATAAAGTTATTTGAAAAAAAATAGAAAACAAAAATAAGAATGTAAAAATAACAGATATTACTTTGTGCAGAAAATTGCTTGAAATTTTCTTAATCTTGTTTGTATAATTTTGAATAGATGAAGTGAAGAAATAAGAAAATAATACTCCTACAGATAACATTAAGTAAGGTTTTTTATGCGTAAAAAATAGTATTACGAAAGAGGCAAATAAAGCCATAGATATTATTGTAATTTGTAAAAATTTAGAAAAATTGTATTTATTTATTTGTTTGAATATAAATATTATTAATAAAAGAAAAAATATTAGGAAAAGCAAAATTATTGACGTTTTGCTAATAAAAAAGGCAAAATAATTTGTAAGAGTGTAAAAGTTACTTAAACCTAAGCTTAGTATATATGTTTGATGTACCAAAACTATTAAAATAAAAATTTTTATAAAAAAATTAAACTTTATAGGTTTAAAATTATCTTTAATATTTAATATTGCATAAAATGTTAATATCGATACGCCTGCAAAACTTCTAGCCCCATAAGTTCCAACTCCTGCCCACCAACCATGTAAAGAACTTTGTATTATAAGATGAATGAACCATAAGATTGGAACAATTAATAATATCCATTTTGAGCTATCTTTTATTAAATTTTTTTTAAAAAAGACAATCAATAAAAAAAATATACTTATCAAATAAAATGGATGATAAAGTAACAAACCATGCCATGTAGAAAAGAGAACTTCAGTAATTTTTAAATTAGTTATACTAACATAAGAAAATTCATCATTACCAAAATTATAAGGACTTGCGAAAAAACTGCCATTTAAAAGTTTGTAGTAAGTTAAAAGAAATATAAGTGCTAAAAGTATAAAAAAAGAACCGAAAAATAAAACTTTAATATGCTTATAAAAGTTTTCTTTATTAATTGAAATTTTATCAAATTTTTTAACATAAAAAATTAATAAAAGTGATGAAGCTAGAAATACATTGGTAATTTTAATTAAAATTAAAAAATATAGAATTATTCCAAATACAACTAAGCTAGTTTTTTTTAAATTTTTATAGTTTTTAACATCGTGTTCTATTAAAAAAAGAGACATTAAGGTTAGAAAAATTGTCCAAGTTTCTGTTGAAAATTTATTAAAGTAAAAACCTGCAGGTAAGGCCAAGTAAGTAAATGATATTAAAAAGAGAAATAAAAATTTTGTAACTTTATATTCAGTACAAATTTTGTAAAATAAAGCAAAGTTTATAACTGTTAATAAAACTGAGCTGGCTTTCATTACAGCTAAATCTTTTAAAAAAAGAATTTTACCTAGTATTGATGTAAATAAACCAATTCCGTAATGCCATTGTACTAAAGGTAATCCGTTTTTGCTTTTTGGATAATTGGAAAAAACATCTAAATTTAACGTAGAAAAATATTTAGACCACATCAAATAATGTGTAAAATCTCCTCCACCTCCAGATGTTATTACTAATATTGATAAAAATAAAAATAATAAAAAAAGGTAATATTCTTTTAGCGTGAATTCATCATTCATAATTAAAATACTTAATAAATTTTATAGTTAGGTAATGGAAAAATAAATTTACATCCTTTATTTATCATTTTTTTTTCCCTTTTTAATATTTCTTTTTTAAAGTGCCAAGGTAATACAAAATAGTAATCAGGAAGCAACATTCTAGATTTTTTTTCTGAAATTATTTTAATTTTTGTGCCTGGTGTATAATGATTATATTTTTTAGGATTTCTATCAGCAATGAATTTAATATATTTTTTGTTAATATTAAAATATTGTAATAAAACATTTCCTTTTGTTGAAGCCCCATAGCCATGGATCTTTTTATTTTTAGAAACAATTGAGTTCAAATGCTTTTGTGTCTTAAATTTTATATGATTTATTTTTTTAAAAAAATTTATAAATGTTTTTTTATTTTCAAGTTTATATTTTTTTTCCTCACGTAATACTGGGTTTATGGACTTGTAATTGATCTTAAATTTCGAATCCTGTCTACTAATAAAATACTGTGTGCTACCACCATTAATCTTATTTTTTTTAATATCAAATACTCTTAAATTATTTTTTGAAACCATTTCAATGATAACTTTAGTAGAGTAGTAATAGAGATGTTCATGACATATAGTATCAAATGTTTTAAATTTGATCATAGAAAGCAAGTCTGCTTGTTCTAATAATAAAATTCCATCTTTTTGTAAAAGGCTCTTAATATCATTCAAAAATTCATTTGGATCTTTAGCATCATAAAAAACTGCCAGAGCTGTAATGATTTTAAATTTATTTTTTGTTTTTTTTAAGATTTTATCCGCAGAAAAAAAATCTGATATTTTGTAATTTACTTTTTTATAATATTTAAAATATTTATTTACCAGAGGATCGATTCCAACTTTTATTATATTTTTATTGTAAAAATTTAAAAGTGTGGCATCATTGCTTGCTATGTCTAAAACACTATCGCCCGAACGTAATTTTACTCTTCTAATTAATTTTTCTTTAATATCGGCCATGTGATTAGTCATTGTTTGATTTATACCTGTTCTATATCCATAATCAGGGCCGTATAAGTACTTTAAATTAAAACTTTTATTTAATTGAACCAATGAACACTTTGAACAAATCACTAAACCAAGTTGCTTTTTCTTTATATTTGTACTTTTGTTTTTTGGAAACTTGCCAGTAAAACTTAGATTTCCTAACGAAAATAATCTCAATAAATTTTTACTTTTACAATTTCTGCAT
>CACEPH010000017.1 GCA_902561465.1 uncultured Pelagibacteraceae bacterium | reverse complement strand
TTTATTAAAAGTTCCTGTAATTGACCACTGGTGGCAAACAGAAACGAGTTGGGCTATTAGTGCAAACTGTGCAGGAATAGAGGGGCGTAAACAATATAGGAGTGACCAACTATCCAACCGATATCACTTGCTGACCACCAAACATCATCCGGATCAATATTGTAAATATTTTTCATGGTCCACTTAAGAGCAACGATATGTCCACCAATATCCCTGACAATTCCTTTAGGAACTCCTGTTGTTCCCGATGTGTAAAGAAGCTAAGCCCAATGAAATGGGAGATGTTGTTGTAAAACTTCCGCTTCCGCCAGGAACTTTTCCAACGCTTTGGGGTGCTGACCAAAGATATGAAGAAACTTATATGTCAAACTATCCTGGTTACTATCAAACATATGATGCAGGACACATTGATGAAGATGGTTACGTTTGGATTATGTCACGAACCGATGACATCATTAATGTTGCTGGCCACAGGTTATCAACGGGCGCTATGGAAGAAGTTTTAGCAGAACATCAAGATGTGGCTGAATGCGCCGTATTAGGAATTGCAGATAAATTAAAAGGACAATTACCTATTGGTTTATTAACACTTAAAGCGGGCGTTACTAAAAAACATGAAGACATTTCAAAAGAATGTGTGCAAATGATCAGACAAAAAATTGGTCCTGTGGCAGCTTTTAAAACTGCAATTGTCATAAAAAGACTTCCCAAAACAAGATCAGGCAAAATATTAAGAGGAACAGTAAGAAAAATCGCCGATAATGAACCTTATAAGATGCCCGCAACCATTGATGATCCTACTATACTCGATGAGATAAAAGGGGATTTAAAAAAACATAATATAATAAAATGAAAAAAATATTAGTATTTTTAATATGTTTATTAATTGCAAGTCCTGCGTACGCTGGAACATCTCCATTATTTGATTTATGGAGATTTTTTAAAGAAGGTAAGATGGTAAAAATTCCTTCATATAATTCAGGACCTTTTCCAAATGAATTTATGAGTTTAAAAGATGGGTCGTATAAAAATTCACCAGTCAAAATAGATGGATTAATTGTATTCCCTAAAAAAGGTGAAGGGCCATTCCCTATGTTAGTATTCAATCATGCAAGCGGCGGAGCTTGGCTATTTGCTAATGAGTGGTTTAAATTTGACAGACAAATGGGAAGACAATTGCTGAAAAAAGGAATTGCATTATTGTTTGTAGATAATTTTACTGGAAGAAGTGTAGTAAGTGCAGATGAAGATCAATCACAAGTATCAACTTATTCATTTTACATTGATGCGTTTATGACGCTTGAATATTTGTCAAAAGATCCAAGGGTTAATATAAAAAAAGTTGGAATTACAGGTTGGTCAAGAGGTGGGATGAATTCACTTGCAATCGCTGAAACAAGAATAAGAGATGTGCTAGTGAGTGAAGATTTATATTTTGCTGCTTCACTACCTAGATCTGTAGAATGTCGCCAGTCAGGATTTTTTAGAAATCCTCAACCAATCAAAGAAACTAAAATCTTCATGGTCAATGGTAAAAAGGATGATGCTTCACATGCACACGTATGTGAAGAGTATGGAGCAAAAATGAAAGCTGCTGGAGCAGATATAGAAGTAAAAACTAAATCAGGATGGGGCCATGGATTCGAAGCTAATTATGAACCTGAATTTGAAAAAGGCCAAGAGGTCTGGCATAACTGTCCTGATTACTACACGGAAGATGACGGAATGGCGAACAAGGACGCCAAGATAGATGCTTCATGTACTACTAATGATGGTTATACCATTGGTGGAAATAAGGCTCAGTTCAAGGGAATGTTCAAAAAATTTTTTAAAAAAAATTTACTTAATTAAAATTTTAACGGTTTAAAATTATTTATAAATTGACTCAATTTTTGGCATTAACTTAAGCAATTCTTTTGTGTAGTCATGTTTAGGTTTTATAAATAAATCCTCAGTATTTGAAATTTCACACAATTTGCCATTTTTAAGTACCGCTATACGATCACACATCTGTCTAACGACGGGAAGATCATGACTAATAAATAAAATTGTTAGATTAAGTTGTTCTTGCAAATCTTTTAATAAATTTAATATTTGCGCCTGGATGCTTACATCTAAAGCAGAAGTTGGTTCATCACAAACCAACAATCTTGGTTGAGTTGCTAAGGCCCTTGCTATAGAAATTCTTTGCCTTTGACCGCCCGAAAATTCATGAGGATAACGTTCAGCAGATTGTTGTGTTAGCTCGACAGATTCTAATAAGTCAGATATGTAATCATCTAAATCTTTTGAGCTAACTGATGGATTGTGGAGTTTTATAGGTTCAGAAACTATATCTTTAACTTTTAATCTTCCATTTAATGAAGAATAAGGATCTTGAAATATCATTTGTATTTGCTTTCTAAATTTTAACATTTCTTTGTTACTTTTAATTTTTGTTATACAAACCTCGTTGAAATAAATATCTCCCGAGCTAGGTTTAAATAGATTAACAATCATCTTAGCAATTGTTGATTTTCCACTTCCACTCTCACCTACTAGACCAAATGACTGTCCTTCTTTAATGCTAAATGAAACATCATTTACAGCCATAACTGAATTTTTTGAACTTTCTATAAAAAAACTATCATCAAATGTTTTACTTAAACTTTCAACTTTAACTAAATCTTTATCGCTAATTTCTTTTTTTACCCATCTATTTAAAATTTTAATATTAGTATCGCTCTGTTTTTTGTTTTCTTTTTCTATAATTTTAAACCTTGAAATTTTCTTATTTGTTGGTGGCACAGAACTTACAAGACTTCTTGTATAAATTTCCTTGGGTTTTGTTAGCAATTCTTTTGTGGGACCTATTTCGACTAAATCACCATTTTTCATAACGGCAACTCTATCTGTCGTCTCTGCAATAACTCCCATATCATGAGTAATTAGTATCACCGCCAAGTTTCTTTCTTTTGTTAATTTTTTGATTAAGTCAAGAATTTGAGATTGTATTGAAACGTCTAAGGCTGTTGTTGGTTCATCAGCTATTAGTAATTCTGGTTCGCAACAAAGCGCTAGAGAAATAACTACTCTTTGTCTCATTCCGCCAGAAAACTGATGAGGATAATTATCAAATCTAGTCTCAGCTTCCTTGATACCAACTTCTTTTAATAAATTGATTGCTTTATTTTTTGCATCATCAGCATTTAAATTAAGGTGAGTCTGTATAGTTTCAATTAGTTGTTCACCAATAGTTAAAATTGGGTTCAAGGAAGTCTGAGGATCTTGAAAAATTAAACCAATTTTTTTTCCTCTGTATTTTACAATATTTTGTGCGTCTGCATGAATGTCTATTCCATCTAAAACTATTGAACCATTGGAAACTCTTCCTGGTTCATCAATAAGATTTATGATTGCATTACCGACCGTACTTTTTCCTGATCCAGATTCTCCAACAAGTCCTAGAATTTCTCCTTTGTTCACATCTATGTTTACATTTTTAGCAGCATTGATTGTTTCTCTTCTCATTTTATAATCAACACTTAGATTTTTAATTTTTAAAAAACTCATTAATTTAATTTTGGATTCAAGGTATCTCTCATCCAATCTCCTAATAGATTAATTGAAAAAGCTAAAAGAACTAAAAAAATTGCTGGAAAAAAAGTTATCCACCATTCTCCGGAAAATAAAAAATCATTACCAATTCTGATTAAAGTGCCAAGCGAAGGTGTTGTGGGTGGAACACCTACGCCTAAAAAACTTAGCGTCGACTCTGCTATTATTGCAAGTGCAAGTCCTATAGTTCCGATTACCAGAACTGGTCTCATTATGTTTGGTAAAATATGCTTAAACATAATAAGTATGTTTGAAACTCCAATTATTGTTGATGCAGAAACATAATCTTTATTTTTTTCGACTAAAGTAGCTGCACGTGAAACTCTTGCAAATTGAGGCCATTCTGAAATACCTATAGCAAAAATTAAAACATAAATTGCCATTTCGTCGTGCAACTCTCTTGAAATAATTCCTCTTGCGATACCATCAACTAATAAAGCCATCAAAATACTTGGAACTGTTAACTGAACATCGGTTAGCCTCATAACAATCATTTCATATTTCCCACCAAAATAACCTGCTGTTAAACCTAAAGTTACACCCAATAGCAAACTGAATAAAATTGCAGAAAAGCCGACGATCAATGAAATTCGTGATCCATAAAGAATTGTTGATAACATATCTCTACCTTGTCCGTCGGTCCCTAAAATATATTTATCCATACCTTTTTCTGACCATGAAGGAGGTGTAAATGCTTCCATTAAAGACAAACTTGACGGGTCAAATGGATTAAAAGGCGCAACAAACTCAACGAAAAAAGAACAGAAAAAAATAATTATTAAAATAACACTTGATACAATAGCTGTTGGAGATTTTATAAAGCTAAAATAAATGTCACTATCTTTAATTCTACTTAATAAAGTTAATCTTTGACTATCCACTGACTGCCTCCGATTTAACTCTTATTCTTGGATCAATAAAATAATACAAAATATCAACAATAAAATTTATCATTACAAAAACAAAAGCTATAAAAACCAAATAAGCAGACATAATGGGAATATCTACAAACTTCACTGCTTGTATAAAAAGAAAGCCCATTCCTGGCCATTGAAAAACTGTTTCTGTAATTATTGAAAAAGCTATTAATGTTCCAATGTTTATGCCTGCAATTGTGATAACAGGAATTAAACCATTTTTTAATGCATGTTTATAATGGATGCTTTTTTCATTTATTCCTCTAGCCCTTGCAAACTTAATATAATCAGTTTGAAGTATTTCCATCATCTCAGCTCGAACAAGTCTTATGATATAAGTCATTTGGAAAAGGCTAAGAGTTACAGAGGGAAGGATTATAGCTTTCAATCCTGATAATGTTAAAAAGCCTGTCGACCAAAAACCAAGATCAACGACTTCTCCTCTACCAAACGAAGGTAATATTCCTAAGATTACTGCAAACAAATATATAAATAGTATACCTATAACGAATGTGGGGAGCGATACTCCCAATAATGAAATGGCTAATATAACATCACTTAAAAAACCTTTTCGATTTATTCCGGTGTAAACTCCCAACAAAGTCCCGCTAACTAAAGCTATTACTGCCGATATAATTACTAACTCAAGTGTAGCTGGCAATCTTTCAGCGATTAGTTCTGATACTGGTCTTCTTAGTTGATAAGAAATACCAAAATTGCCTTTTAAAGCATTGCCTGTAAATCTTATAAATTGAACATGAACAGCATCATTAAGTCCTAAATCTTCTCTTATTTGATCTCTTTCCTCATCAGATGTTTCCTCACCAACCATATTATTGATTGGGTCTCCAACAAAATTAAAAAGAGAAAATGAGACGAAAGCTACGACAAGCATAACCATGATTGACTGAAACAATCTTTTAAAAAAATATTTTATCAATGTGAAATCTTTTTTAATATAAGCCCTCCTTTTAAAGAGGGCTTATAAATTAATTTATTATCTTTTATTCGAAAAACGGAACAATGGTTCGTTGTTTGGTCTTATAGGAACATCAACATTTCGTTTTGATGCCCAAGAAATTACTTGGTGGTGTAAAGGTAGATATGCAATATCATCTTTTACAATTTTCCAAGCTTTTGCTATTGCAGCATTTCTCTTTCCTAAATCAACTTCGCCTTCCATTACTCTAATAGCAGCATCAACCTCTGCGTTGCTGAAATTAACTTTATTCCAGCTTGCATCAGTCTCATATAAATAATGAAATACATAGTGACTGTCTAAAGTAGGAACTCCCCAACCTAACATGTAAAAATCGCCTTGGTTGTCTTTGAGTTCTTTGAAATGTTTGCTTTTAGTTTGAGCATTTAGAGAAACATTAACGCCTATTTTTCCTAACATTCCTACAACAGCAGTACAAATTGCTTCGTCATTTACATATCTGTCATTTGGACATCTTAGTTCAATATCAAAACCATCTGGATAACCAGCATCTGCTAAAAGTTGTTTTGCTGCAGCTACATCATAAGGCAATCTTTCATCAAGTTCCTTTGTGTAACCTGTTACGCCAGGAAATGTAATGATTCCAGCTGGTGAACTTAATCCTCTCATTACTTTTTCTTTTATCGCTTCAATATCAATGGCTTGATAAAACGCTTGTCTAACTTCTTTCTTTTTAAAAGGATTGTCGCCTGTATTACCAGATCTAAGTTTATCTGCGGCTTGGTCCATACCTAAAAAGATAGTACGCATTTGCTCTATGCTTAAAACTTTATGAGTGCCAGAACTTCTAATACGATCTAAGTCTTGTACCGGAGCATCCGTTACTATATCCAATTCACCTGATAATAATGCCGCAACTCTTGTTGATGCGTTAGCAATTGGAAGAAGATGTATTTCATCAAGATTGTGTTGAACTTCACCCCACCATTTTTGGTTCTTTTTGAAAACAGTTTTAGTATTTGGTTCTCTTAATGTAATTTTAAATGGACCTGTTCCCATCGCGTTAGTTGCTGAAAATGTTTCCTGTCCTGCATCCCAGTTTTGTGGAACAACAGCAAAATTTTCAATTGCCCATTTTTTAGACATAACAAATATATTTGATAGTTGATTCAAAAGAATTGGATTTGGATCTTTTGTTTGTATTTCAACAGTGTACTCATCAAGTGCTTTAACTGATGTAATGGTACTAATATATTCTTTAAAGTCAGACGATGGTTGTTGAGCTCTTAATAAACTAAACACAACATCTTCTGATGTCATCTTATCTCCGTTATGAAAAGTTACATCTTTTCTAAGATTAAAAACCCAAGTTGTTGGATTTGTAGCTTTCCAGTCTGTTGCTAATTGAGGTCCAATTGACATGTCCAGCCCTCGTGTAACAAGTGCTTCATAGATTTGTCTCGATACCATAGTTGTTGGTCCTTCGTTTTGAGCATGAGGATCAAGTGTCAAACTATCACCTTGCATTGACCACTTAATTGTATTTGCTGCCCAAGCTGAAGAAACCCAAAAAGCTAATAGTAAAGTTAACAGTATTCTATATAAACTTTTCGTTTTCATAGATTCCCCCTTAATTTAGAAATAAGTATACAGTGATTATTTTAATATCTAAATAGAAAATACTGGTTCAAATACACCTATAAATTAGCGTATAAGTGAAACTGAAGAAAATTTGCTTTAAAATCTTAACGGTTTACCATTAGCTTTTTCAATAAGCTTACCATCCCAAACAATTGCTTTTCCATTTACAATCGTTCCTAAAGGAAAACCTTTTACTTCATAACCATCAAATGGAGTCCAACCACATTTGCTTGCAATCCAATCGTTTTTAATAATTTTTTTCATATTCATATCGACGATGGTTAAATCAGCATCGTGCCCTTCTTTGATGTAGCCTTTATTTTTTATTCCAAAAATTCTTACTGGATTTTCACAAACTAATTTTATGAATTGATTTAAAGTTAACTTATTATTGTTTATGTGATTAAGCATAAGTGGAACGAGTGTTTGAACTCCTGGCATTCCTGATGGAGTTTGAGGATATTCTTTCTTTTTATTTTCTAAACTATGTGGAGCGTGATCTGATCCAATGGTATCGGCTATACTCTCTTTCACTGCTTTCCAAAGCATGTCTTGATGTTTCTTTTCTCTAATAGGAGGATTCATTTGTGCAAGCGATCCTAATAGTTTGTAACATTGCGGGGCACTTATAGTTAAGTGTTGCGGGGTAATTTCAAAGCTTATATTACCTTTATATCTCGATAAAAATTCTACTTCTTCTTTTGTCGTTACATGTAAAACATGTATTTTTTTATTATAACGTTCAGCTATTTTAACCACTCTCCTAGTTGAAGACATTGCACATTCTTCATTTCTCCAAAGCGGATGAGAGTTTACATCTCCTTTTTTTATGAATTTCTTTCTAAGATTTAAAATATCTTCATCTTCTGAATGGATAGCAACGATTCTAGAACTATTTGAGATAACTTTTTCTATATCTTTTTCATCTTTTACTAATAGGTTTCCTGTAGAAGAGCCTGCAAATAATTTCACTCCACAGCATCCTTCGAGCTTATCTACCTTTTTCAAATCATCCATGTTTTGTGGAGTTGCACCGAAATAAAAAGCATAATTAGAAAACATTCTATTTTTCGCTAAACTAAGTTTTTTATTAAATTCAGTTTGATTTGATGTAGGTGGATTAGTATTAGGCATTTCAAATACTGAGGTTACACCTCCTAAAACTGCAGCTTTACTTCCTGATTCTAAATCTTCAACATCAGTAGAGCCTGGTTCTCTAAAATGAACTTGGGTATCTATTATGCCCGGTAAAATAGTAAGATTTTTTGCATCAAAAACTTTAGCTTTGGAAGTTTTTTCAATTTTACCAACGCTTTTTATAATTCCGTCAGAAATACCGATATCAGCAACTTTTAATTTTTGATCAACAAAACATTTGCCATTTTTCAAGATAAGATCAAAAGTAGGAGGCATTATTTATCTATTTAATATATTATAGATATAAAATTTGCAAATATGGATCAATATGAAGTTATAACTCTGGAAGATAGAGGTTTTATACAAGTAATTGGACTTGAAGCTAAAGATTTTTTACAAAATATTGTAACCAACGATATAGAAAAAGTAACTGATATTTCAACTATATTTTCTTCAATTTTAACTCCGCAAGGAAAATATTTATTTGAGTTTTTCGTACTAAAATTAAAAGATAGTTATCTCCTAGAGTGCGAAAAAAAATCAACAACCGAAATTATAAAACTTCTAAATTTTTATAAATTAAGATCAAAAGTCGATTTTATAGATTTAAGTGAAAAATATGTAGCTTCAGTAATCTCTTTACATAAATTTATGGATTGGGGCCTTACTTCTACAAAAGGTAAAACAACAATGTTTTCAGAAAGTCCAATTTATATTGATCCAAGAAATGAAAAGTTGGGAGCAAAAATTATATCAAAAACTGAAAATATTCAGCTTATTATAAAAAAATTAAATTTAAAAATTATTGATAAGAAAAAATACTACAATAAAAGTTTTGAACTTGGCATTCCTCAAATTAATTTAAATAAATTAAAGGACAAAATCTTTGGTGTTGAAAATAATTTAGACGAATTAAATGGTATTGATTTTAAAAAAGGATGTTATGTTGGGCAAGAAAATACCTCCAGAATTAAACTAAGAAATAAATTAAGAAGAAGAATTTTACCTGTTCAAAAGATTTCTGGTGAAATTTATGAAAATGATGTCATTAAATTTAAAAATCATGAAATCGGAAAAATCATGATTAATAAACCTTATTCTTTTGCCTTAGTTAAAGTAGTAGATCCTGATTTAAATGAATTTAATAATAACGAACTTGTCTGTGGCAATTCTAAAATTAAAATATTAAAACCTGATTGGATTACTTAAACTTTTGAAATCCATTCCATTTTTTTTTCTTCATTTAAAAAAGAAGCTTTAAATGAGTTAACAATCAAAGTTTTTATATCATCAATGGAAAGGTTTAAGGCAGATTGAATTTCAATTAAATTTTTATTTAAATAGCCTCCAAAATATGCCGGATCATCAGAATTTACCATTACCATTAATTTTTCATCCAACATTTTTTTTAAATTATGTTCCTTAAGTTCATTAAAAACCCGCAATTTTATATTAGAAAGAGGACAAACCGTTAAAGGTGTTTTGTCTTTACATAATTTTTCAACTAGTTTTTTATCATGAAGACATTGAACTCCATGATCAATTCTTTTTACATTAAGAAGATTTATCGAATCCCAAATATATTTTGGTGGTCCCTCTTCTCCCGCATGAGCAAATGTTAAAAAACCTTTTTCTATTGATTTTTTAAATAATTTTTTAAATTTGCTTGGTGGATTTCCTATTTCAGATGAGTCTAATCCAACACCAAAAATTTTATCTTTATGAGCTATAGCATGATCTAACATCTCAAAACCAGATTCTTCACTAAGATGTCTCAAGAAACACATTATAATTTTAAAACTTAAACCAAATTCCTTGTTAGCTTTTTGAAGCGCTTTATAAATCCCATTTATAACGATTGCAAAATTAATACCTCTGTTAACGTGTGTTTGAGGATCAAAAAAAATCTCTGCGTGAACTATGTTATCTTCTTTGCATTTTAGTGCGTAAGCCCAAGTGAGATCAAAAAAATCTTCCTCCTTAATCAAAACTTTTGATCCTTCATAATAAATTTTTAGAAAAGACTCGAGGTTACTGAAATTATAAGCTTCTTTAACCTCTTTAATATTTTTAAAAGGAATAGAAATATTATTTTTTTTAGCTAATTTAAACATATGATCAGGTTCTAGAGTACCTTCAATATGCAAATGCAATTCGGTTTTAGGAACTTTTTTTATAAATTCAACAATATTCATAATTTATTGGTGCGGTTGAGAGGATTTGAACCTCCATGACATTGCTGCCATAAACCCCTCAAGCTTACGTGTCTACCATTCCACCACAACCGCACTATGCGTCACATTAAATGAATGACAAATTATCTTCAAGTTGGTAGATTTTCTTTATGGAAACCAGTGAACAAATTAAAAAAGAAACCGATCCAATTTATCAAAAAGTTTCTAAAGTTATCCCTGAAGTTGAGTGGGCATTTCACGCCCCGTTAATTCATAAAATTAACGTGCTTAAAAAGCAAAAGAATGCAGTTATATTAGCTCATAACTATCAAACACCTGAAATTTTTCATGGAGTTGCTGACATTGCAGCTGACTCATTGGCTCTCGCAGTAGAAGCAGAAAAAACAAATGCCGATATTATTATTTTATGTGGAGTTCATTTTATGGCTGAAACTGCAAAATTAATGAATCCAAGCAAAAAAGTTTTGCTTCCTGATATGGGCGCCGGATGTTCCTTAGCATCATCAATTACTGGAAAAGATGTAAGAATGTTAAAGGAAAAATATCCAGGTGTGCCTGTTGTAACTTATGTAAATACATCTGCAGAAGTTAAAGCTGAATCAGATGTCTGTTGTACATCAGCTAATGCAGTCAAAGTTGTTGAATCTCTGGGTACAAATAAAGTTATATTCCTGCCTGACCAATATATGGCAAAATATGTACAATCAAAAACAAAAGTTCAAATACTAAAAAATTTGGTTGACAAAATAGCTAATGAAATACAAAAAAAACATTCTACCAAAATTAAATATTTCGTAGGCACCATGATAGAGCTTCCTCGAGCCGCAATAAGAGCAAAAGATATAGCAAAATATGCAGATTTTTTTAGTTTTGGAACGAATGATTTAACTCAAACTACTTTTGGTATTAGCAGAGATGACTCAGGAAAATTTCTTAATGACTATGTTGAAAATAAAATTTTTAACAAAGATCCCTTCGTAAGCATCGATGAAAGAGGAGTGGGTGAGTTAATAAAAATTGCAACTGAGAGAGGTCGTTTAGAAAAAAAGGCGCTTAAATTAGGTATTTGTGGAGAACATGGCGGAGATCCAGCTAGTATTGAATTTTGTGAAAAAGCTAAATTAAATTATGTTTCTTGCTCTCCTTACAGAGTTCCAATAGCACGTTTAGCAGCAGCACAAGCTTACCTTAAGAAAAAGAAATAATTACATGTCCATAGATAAAGCAAGAGGAAGATCAATAAAACACAGAAAACTATTTAAATCTAAATTTCTAAATTAAAACTAATACTCGGAGCGCTATGGGTAATTTGTCCTACTGATATTCTTTTAACTCCACAAGCAGCAATTTTTCTTACATTTTTCAAAGAAACTCCTCCTGAAGCTTCTGTTTCATATTTATTTTTTACCAATCGTATTCCTTTTTTAATATTTTTTTCCGTCATGTTGTCAAATAATACTCTATTAAATTTTAAACCTAAGATTTTTTTAAGTTGATTTAAATTATCCACTTCAACTGTAATTTTTTTTCCTTTTTTATTTTTTACAGCTCTTTTAACTAATTTTTCAATATTTCCATCTACAGAAATATGATTATCTTTTATTAAAATTTCATCACTTAGGTTGAACCTATGATTCAGCCCGCCTCCTATTTTAACACCATATTTTTGTATTGATCTTAAATTCGGCGCTGTTTTTCTAGTACAACAAATCTTACAGTTTTTACCTTTAATTTTATCTACAAATTTTCTTGTTATTGTTGCAACTCCTGAGATAAGACTTAAAAAATTGAGAGCAACTCTTTCGCTTTTTAAAATTGCTTTAGGTTTTCCATATATTATTGCAATAACCCTGCCTTTTTTTATTCTTTTTCCATCTTTAGTCTTTGTTTTAAAAACAATTTTTTTATCTGAATATGTAAAAGCTTCTTTTGCAAAATTTAAACCACCAACCACACCACTTTCGTTCGAAATAATTTTTGCTTTTATTTTCTTATTGTTTTTTATGAGTCGTGTAGTTACATCGCCAGAAGGTCTTAAATCTTCTGACATTGCTTGTTTTACAATTTTTTTTATTAACACGTTTTAATGACTGCGTCCTACTGCTACCATACGCTCAACAGCTCTTTGAGCTTTTTTTATAATTATTTCAGGTATAAGAATTTCATTGGTTTCTTTTTCTAGGCATTCCAATATTTTTTGTAAACTAATTTTTTTCATATAAGGACATAAATTACAAGGCTTAATAAATTGTACTTTCGGATTGTCAACTTGAACATTATCACTCATAGAACATTCGGTAACCAGCATGACTTTTTTTGGTTGATTGTTTTTTACATATTTGCTCATTCCTGAAGTAGATCCAGTGAAATCTGAAGCCGCAATAACTTCAGGAGGACATTCTGGATGAGTAAGTATTTTGATTTCAGGATTTTGTTTTTTTATTTTTACATTCAACTAAAGCTTCAAAAATTGCTCTACATTGCATTTGATAAATTTCTGGAAAAGATATTCCTAATCTACATCCTCTATGACCTAACATTGGATTTTGCTCGTGCAGCTCAACTATTCTAGAT
>CACEPH010000016.1 GCA_902561465.1 uncultured Pelagibacteraceae bacterium | reverse complement strand
ATCTATTAATTCTTTAAAGAAATGCATTGAGTCTAATGAATGCTCTACGTCATAACCAAAAGCTTGTCGTCTTGGTCTTATTCCTTTAATAGGATCGCTATCAATAGCTTTAATAGGTTTTCCATCTTCATCGTATTTCATTGCAATAAATTCTGGTTCAATACCTGCCATCCCTTTATAGCCTGCGTCCTGAGCTTTTTGCATTGCACGTTTTAGTGCTTGCCGCGGGCAAACATTGTAAGGTTTGCCTTCCCAGAAAAAATCAGCAAAAATTATTGCTATTGATTTGTCCCAAGGACAAATATAAACGCAATCCAAATCTGGTAACATGATTTGGTCTGAGTCTGCTGGAGTCAGTTCTGGAACAAAAGAAATAGAATGGGCAGCAAATTGAGGACCTTTGCCTAAACATAAAAGTTCAAAATCACTCATAGGAACAGGCTTAGTTTTTGGCACTCCATGAAGATCTATCCAGCTTGACAATATGTATTTTACACCAGCATTTTTTAATTTTTTATGTATTTCGGGAATTTTTTTTCTATTACGCTCAATAGCATCTTCAAATGAATTATAATAAATTTTTTTATTTTTACTCATATTTACTTATCTACTTTTGGCATATCTTCAGGATCAATACCGGGAACAAATGTTATGCCAGCTTTTTGTTTCCAATCATGAGGGTAAGCTGCATAAAAAATCACGCATTTTTCATCACATTCATATGCGATATGATTATCCTTAGGAACATAAAGAACATCTCCCGGATTACATATGTAAGATTTGCCATCGCAGGTCAGACGAAAAGTTCCTTCCATGCAATATATAATTTCATCGCAAGTAAGATCCCACGGTACAGAAACTTTGTTTAAAAAATTTAGACCTCCGCACATAGTATCACTTACCTTGCTTGTAACAAAAGGTTTTATATAACTTTTTCCTGGTTCTAATGTCTGTAAACGATGTTTAATTTCTGAAAATTTATAAAGCTGCGGTGCTTTTTTCATAGCTGTCCTTTCGGTTTTATATTTTTAATTTTTCGTTAAGTTCTACTTTGTAACCATCAGGATCTTCACAAAAAGCAATAACTCTTGTTCCATGCTTCATGGGTCCTGGTTTACGTGTAATATTTACGCCTTGAGCAGAAAGATCTTCACATGCTTTATAAACATCTGGTGTTTCTATACATATATGACCCCAACCATTCCCTTTATCGTAATTTTCTTTTTGATCCCAATTACAGGTAAGTTCTAAACAAGGAGATTCTGTTTCTAAACCATAGCCTATAAATGCATTTGTAAAACGACCATCTGGATAATCAGTCTTCCTTAAAACTTTCATTCCTAAAGTTTTGCAATAAAAATTAAAGGATGTTTCCAAATCTCTTACACGTATCATTGTATGTGCTAATCTGTATCCATCTCTACCTACTTCTTTGGACATTTTTTTTCCCTTTCGTAGTTGCACTAATTATAAGTTTTTGAAATGCTTTAACACTTGTTTCCCAATGTGGAGATAAAAGCCCACCTTGTTTGGAGGCAGGAGACGATCTACCTTCTTGTAATCTTTCACATATTTCATGATCTTCCTTGTGAACGCTCCACCAAATTTTTTTTTGTAAATTTACTTCTTGTTCCGACATTGCTTTTCCTTCTGTAGTATAGATTATTCTTTTTTGAGTAGTCAATCCTGGACTTATAGGCACATTTAAATAAACACCAATTTGATTGGGAAAATAAGTTCCAATGATAAAATTGGGAAATAAAGATAAATATCGTGAACTAACAGATAAAGTATCGCTATCTTTATCTTCCTTTTGCACATCAACGCCGCTTCCCAAGCATATTCCGTCTACTATTGTGTAATGATCTTTAAGAGGCTGTTTAGTAGTTGTTTTGTGAACAAATTGAACGTGATAAGGTTCAATAAAATTTTCTATAAGAAATTTCCAATTAGATTGAATTTTACCAAAGTCTAATGTTGCTTCTTTTTTTATTTTTTTAAGATTAATATCCTTAAATTTTTTTATAAGTGGTTTTGCGTATTCTTCAAATTTTTTTGCTTTACCATTTAAATTAACAAAAATCCAATCATGCCAAATATGAATACGAATTGTTTTGAGTCCATGGTTTAATTTATTAAATCCTTTGGGCGTATGTTGATTGGTACCGCCAAAATGAGGTGAAGCTTTTAATTTTCCATCTAGATCATAAGTCCAAGAATGGTAAGGGCATTGAATAATTTTTCCTACATTTTTTTTTTCATTAACTAATTTTAGACATCGATGACTACAAACATTGTGAAATGCAGTAATTTCATTTTTATTATTTTTAATTAGTAATATTGGTTTACCTGCAATTGAAATTGGAATTACGTCACCAGAGTTTAAAAATTCATGAACAAAGCCAACAAATAGCCATCCATCAGCCAAAACAGTATTACACTCTATTTCCCAAAAGTGTTGATCGGTATAAGATTGCGCCGGGAGGCCATGAATAATCTTGCCGTTTTTAACCATTTTATATCCTATAAAAGTTCAATCCAAATCTAATTGCGATTTTTAGATTAATCAATGATAATAAAGTAATGAAAAATTTCAGGGGTTATAAACAATCAAAATTGCCAAAAAGTGATGAAACAATATCACAAACAGACCCTGGTACCTCTTGCGGGGAATATCTTCGCCGTTATTGGCACCCGGTTGCTCTTACTTCTGAAGTAAGCACTACACCATTGCAAATACGTATCTTGGGTGAAGATTTAGTTATTTTTAAAACGACAGAAAATAAAATTGGATTAGTACATAAAAACTGCCCCCACAGAAGAGCGTCATTAGTTTATGGAAAATGTGAAAAAAAAGGTATTCGATGTTGCTATCATGGATGGTTGTTTGCACCAGACGGAGAAATTCTTGAAACTCCTGGAGAAGATCCTAATTCAAAACAAGCGGTCAAATTAAGAGAAACATTTAAACTTGGAGCTTACCCGGTTATTGAGTTTAAAGGATTAATATTTGCATACATGGGTCCTACAGAAAATATACCGGAGTTTCCACACTATGATGCATTTGAGACAAAAGGAATTACTAGAAGACCATATCGTATAGAATATAATTGTAATTGGATTCAGGTGCTTGATGCAATTATGGATCCTATTCATACTTCATTTTTACATGGACAAAGTTCAGGAATACAATTTTCGAAAGGTTTTGCAGAAATTGGAGAATTAGAATTTTTTGAGAGAGGAATTCAATATCTTGGTTGCAACACTCGTCGTGTTGATGATCATGTTTGGCTCAGAGTGAACGAATTAATATTGCCTAACTTTACTCAAGCAGGTTCTGCTTTTGCTGCAGACGGAACCAAACCACGTTATTTTGGACGTAGTTCATTTACTCGCTGGGTAGTTCCTGTTGATGATGAGCACTGTATAGCTTTGGCATGGGGAAATTTTGGCGAAAGAGGCGATCCTATAGAATATAATAATAAAGAAGGTTGTGAAAGAATTGAGGCTGGTGAAATTATGGATCGATCATGGGAAGAAAAACAAAAAAGACCTGGAGATGCAGAAGCCGTCGAGGGAATGGGATCTGTTAGTGCTCATAAAGGTGAACATTTAATGCCTACTGATTATGGAGTTATGATTTATAGGCGTCGTATTAGAAAATTAATTAAAAATTTAAAAGAGGGTAAAGAACCTCCTCAAGCACAAAACAAAAAAGGGGATATAATAAAGACAAATGGACAAGATACAGTTCTAAGAATACCCAAAAGAAATATTGATGACCGTAAATTTATTAAATCAATTGGATCTACAGTTATGAAATTGCAGTTTGATGCTGAAAAAATGCCTATTAAAGATCGCGATAATCATATAATTAAGAAATTATATGAGATGGAAAAAAGCGGTGCATTTTGACAAAAAATAAAAAAATAAAGATTCATGTTAAAAATAATCATTGGGCGCACGGTTCTTTTCCAAGCGATGCAGAGGGAGAAAAAAATTTTACCATCACCAAAGAGCATTTAGATAAAGCTTTAAAAGACTTTCCTGAAATTAAAGAAAAAATAGAGATCTTTGTTGATTGGGATGAGGAAAATTTTAAAACCTCAATGTCAAATTCTGATATTTTGTTAGCCTGGAATTTTACTACTGCAAATCTTAAAAAAATTGCACCAAACTTAAAATGGATACATCTTATTTCGGCGGGCGTTGAACATTTACTTCCCTTGGATTGGATGTTTGATGATTTAGTTTTGACCAATAGCAGTGGGGTGCATGCAAAAAATGCTGGAGAATATGGTTTAATGAGTATTTTAATGCTTCAAAGACATATGACAAAAATTATCACTAATCAAAAAGATAAAAAGTTTGTTTCATTATTTAGTAACCCCGTCAAAGGAAAAACAGTAGTATTGGTTGGAACTGGTTCTCTTGGTTCATCTATGGCAAAGCTAGTGGCTCCTCTAGGAGTAAATATAATTGGAGTTAATAAGAGAGGACGTAAGGTTGAAGGATGTTCAAAAGTTATTACTATAGATAAAATTGATAGTATTTTGCCTGACGCAGATTTTTTATATTTAGCGGTTCCAGGAACTCCTGATACTAAAAATTTAATTAGTCGTGAAAGACTTAATATGCTCAAACCTACATGCGGAATTGTAAATATAGGAAGACAATCTGTTATGGATTACGACGCATTGTGTGAAAAACTTAAAAAAAGTGAAATAGCAGGTGCAATACTTGATGTATTTACACCTGAACCAATAGAAAAAAATTCTAAACTTTGGAATACTCCCAATTTAATAATTACACCTCATGTATCTTCCGACGATCATGGAAATTATGTTGAATTGACGCTAGATATATTTGTGAAGAATTTAAAACTATTTATTGAAAATAAAGAATTGAATAATCGAGTTGATAAAAAATTGGGTTATTGATTAGCGGACTAAATTGAGTCTACAGATCTCAAAACTTTTACCTCTATAGGCTTATCTAACAAATCAACTATTTTAGATCTATAATTTTTGTAATAAGAAGTGTTTCTATGAAAATCTAGAGCTGCAGAATCTTTATAGACTTCAAAAAGATGAAAAGAAATATTTTTACCATCGTCTTTTTTTTCTTCATAAAAATTATAAATTTCATTTCCTTCTTCTTCTCTAGTAGGTTTAACCATAGATAGTATTATATCTTTTACTTCTTTGTTTTTTGTAATTTTTGGATAAAAACTAGCAAATACTATTACTTTTGACATTTTACTATCTCTCTATTTATTTTTTCTCTGGGCTTGATATATCTGCGCCTGTTGCAGGATCCAACTCAATTCCTAACGGTGTTATGTTTCTAGGAAGTGGAGTAAAAGTAGATTCAGGGTTATCTTCATAAGATCTTTTAGTTATTCTATATAATCCAAACACACCAATAACTAAATGAAAAAATAATAAATGAACAAAAAATCCATTGGTTCCAAATTTATTCATTAACGCCGAACAAAGAAGAGGTCCAATCAATGTTCCCATTCCAAAAATAATTTGCATTCCTCCGCCGGCAGCTACAAATTTTTCTTTGGGGATATAGTCATTTACGTAAGCAAGATTCAAAGTGAATATTGGAATTGCCATTCCCGCATAAAGAATTACATAGATAAAAAACATTATTTTATCTATACCCACGCTAGTAGCTAAATACATATTTTGTAATGAAGTTCCAGAAGCAGTAATAGCTAGAAAAGCAAAAATTGCAGCGAAAAAAGTACAGAAAATTATTATTATTCTTCGATCAGTATTGTCAGAATAATAACCTATAGGCCACTGAAATATTCCACCGGAAACTGTAACAGAAAATAACAATATAGATATTTCAAAAATAGTAAAATTCATGGACGCTGCATAAACAGCCCCCAATGTAAATAAAGCTGAATGTATAATGCCTGTACAGAACATACTTACCGTACCCAATGGAGAAGTTCTGTATAAACCTTTTATATCTATAAATCCTAATTTTTTAAACTTGGGTGCCTTACGTTTTGTAAGGAGAATTGGAATTAGAGCAGATGATAATAATAAAGAAATTAATATAAATGGTTCATACTTTTCAGGACTACTAAAATTTAATAAAAGAGTTCCTAAAGATAATCCTATTAAAGTAATAAACATATAAATCGATAATAACTGACCACGAGTTCTATTATTTGCTCGATCATTCAACCAACTTTCCATAACGATAAAAATACCTACAATACTAAAACCTGTTATAAATCTTGCAAATGTCCAAATTACAGGATTTACAAAAACTGCATGAATTAAAATACTTAATGAAGCCATCGAAGCAAAAGCTGCAAAGACTCTTATATGACCAACTTTTCCAACAAGTTTAGGAATAGTATTGGCTCCAGCAAAATATCCTACAAAGTATCCTGACATTATTGCGCCTGTTGTTAAATAATTGAATTCTTCTATTACCGATCTAACTCCTAGCAAATTTCCTTGAAAGCCATGGGCTACCATAAGAACAAAGTAGCCAGCAAAAAGAGCCCAGGAATTTTTTAATAATTTAGCCATAGAAGAGGTGTAATTATACTTTTGTTAAGCTAAATGCAATCAGAGAATTATTATGTTTTTTTTAAGGCCAAAGTAGAGTGAATCCCTATTGTAACAATTATTACAACTCCACCAATAATAGTTTCAATACTTGGTTGTTCTTTAATGACCAGCCACACCCAAACGGGTCCTAATATGGTTTCAAGAAGGAAAAAAAGATTTACTTCTGCTGCAGTAATATATCTCGGCGCTAATGTTACCAAAACAAAAGGTATAGCCACACACATTATGCACATAAGAGGAACAATAATTAAATCGTTATCTTCAAGTGCTAGTTGATCAGCAAACAATAAAGCTATTACGGCGACCATTAATTTTCCTAACATTGCTGAAGGGACCAAGCTAATTTTTTTTGCAGATCTTATAATATTAGCGCCAATCGCTAATCCCATAGCGGCAACTAGACCTAAAAAATTACCTAAAAAATCTCCCGCATCTAAAGCGTCATAAAAAATATAAATCACAGCTAATGTAGTAATTGTAATAGCTACCCAAGTTTTTTGATCTGGATTTTCATTTAAAAAGATAAAGCTAATTATAGCTGAAAGCATAGGCGCTAAAGCGATCATAATTAGCGTGTTTGCAACATTGGTATTTTCAATGGAAATCACAAAAACAATATTTGTCATAGTAAATACAACTGCATAAGCCACTCCATGCCAACCATTATTTATTAATTCTTTTAGCAATTTTATTTTATATATAAATATAAGACCTATGAAGACTAACAAGAATGGAATGAGTCCTCTGTAAAAAATCAAATTCCAAGAATTAATATTGGCTAAACGAATAAAAAGTGAGTCCGGTGTTATGAGAAAAACAGCAGTAAATGCCAGCAACATTCCTTTTTTTTGGTTACTGTACTGCATAATTTTTTATAATGGATTTTAGTTCTTCAATATTTTTAATTTTATTTGAACATGTTTGGTTTTTACAAACAACTAAATAATTTTCTTTAGGATCTTCTTTATATATTAAGGTTGAGGATTTTAAATAATTTTCTTTAATAAATTTATGCAATTCTTTGATTTTTTTAATATCTCCAAAGAAAGTAAAAGTTACAAACTCTTCACATATATTTAAATTTTTAATATAGCTAACCATTTGTGTAGATTGTAAATTAAGAAATGAGTGAAAACTTTTTGTTAATTCATTTGACATATCTTTCCATTTGGTTTCCTCAGTTATTGCTTCAAGTTTTTTACAGTTTAACAAAAATATACTATTTCCATTAGGTATATTGTTGTCATTTATATCTAGCGGAGGGACAAAAAGATCATTTTGTTTAATAGGATTTTTTTGAAGAATTTTATTTTTTTTGTCATAAAATAAATCCCACGTTTGTTGTGCTAATTTTTTTGCATCATTTAGATGTATAGTTTCTCCGGTAACCTCATAAAGATTTATCATTAATTGAGCAAGATATGCATAATCATCTAAAAAAACTTTAACACCATCCTTATCTTTATAACAATGATACACCTCATCTTTTGTAAGATTTTTAATTAAATTGTATTTTAGTAAAGATATTTTTCTCCATTCATCTTTATTAAAAACTTCTGCAACAAAAATTAATGTGCTTATCCAATATGAATTTAAATCAATTTGAGTTTTGTCATCAAAAAAAGGCTTTTGCCTTGTTTCTCTAACACTTAATAATTTATTTTTTATATTTTTAAGTTTTTCGCTATCTTCTTTTGTTGGATTAATGCTTTTTTCTATTAAAATATTTTTTCCTTCCCAATTTCCATTTTCTGAAATATCATAATATTTTGCAAAAAGATCATAATCTTCTTTAAGTACATTTTTTAATTCTTTATCTTCCCAGACATAATACTTACCTTCTACACCCTCACTATCCGCATCATACGCAGATCCTAAAAGATCTTCTTTATTTTTAAATGACTGATTAACAAATTCTACAGTTTGTATAAGTTTATCTTTGTAATATGCATTTGGATTTTGAATATAAAATTGTCCTAATAAATTAACAAATAAAATGTTGTCATAAAGCATCTTTTCAAAATGTGGAATTATCCATCTATCATCAGTTGCATAACGAGCTATTCCGCCAAGCAGATGATCATACAAGCCTCTTGAGCAAACATTATTTAGTAAAATTTTTACAGCTTCAAAAAATTTTTTATTTTTATTTTTTTTATAAAAATGTAAAAAAGTTTCAAAAACATAGAATTGTGGAAATTTTGGATTTCCTTGAAACCCGCCCCATTTAAAATCAATAAACTTAATCATCGCTTCAAGATGTGGATTTAAATTTTGGTTAATTACAGAAGATTTTTCTTGATCTCTTTCAAAAATATTTTTTATTTGATTCTGTTGTTCAATAACTTTTTCTCTGTTTTTTTTATAAAAATCAGAAACTTGATTAAGAATATTTTGAAATGATGGTCTTCCATACATTTCTCTTGGTGGAAAATATGTTCCTCCTGTAAAGGGTACACCATTTTCATCTAAAAACATTGAAAGTGGCCACCCACCAGGAACACCAGTAAGAATTGCTAAACTTTTTTGAAATACATTATCAAGATCTGGTCTTTCTTCACGATCTACTTTTATGTTAATGAATTTTTCATTCATTACAGATGCAGTTTTTTCATCTTCAAAACTTTCATGTGCCATTACATGGCACCAATGACAACTAGCATAGCCAACACTTAAAAAGATTGGTTTTTTTAATTCCTTTGCTTTTTCCAAAGCTTTCTTATTCCATGGAAACCAATGAACAGGATTATTTTCATGTTGTTTAAGATAAGGACTTTTTTCGTTTTTAAGCAAATTACTCAAGAGATTACCTGTAAATAAATTTAATAATAATTGACATTAATATAAACGAGTGGTTAAATTAGTACATAGCGCCGATTTGAATCAGATTGCGGGCGCTTTAAAAATCCAGCTAAAGCGACATTCCTAGACCACCGCTTTAGCCGGTGGTTTTTTTTTGAGACTCTATTTCAATTAAAAACTGGGTATTTAACCGAATTGTGCACCCGACATTGGTCAAAGCACTAAATACGGAGGGTAATAGACATGAAAAATGATAAAGAAATGTCTAAAGATAGAAAAAGAAATTTAATCGAAAGATTAAATTCAGGACCTGTGATTTGTGCAGAAGGTTTTCTTTTTGAAATAGAAAAAAGAGGATACATGGCATCGGGAGAATTTGTTCCCATGGTTTCTTTAGAGCATCCAAAAGCTTTAGAGAATCTTCATAGGGATTTTCAACATGCCGGTTCAGATATAGTTCAAGCATTTACTTATAATGGTCATCGCGAGAAAATGAGAGTTATTGGTAAAGAAAAACTATTAGAACCGCTTAACAGGGCTGCACTAAAAATAGCAAAAAAAGTTGCTACTAGTCCTATTGGAAAGGAACCCAACTTAATGGCTGGAAATATTTCAAACTCAAATATTTGGAATGATAAAGATCCAAAAACACATTTGGAAGTTGAAAAAATGTTTTCAGAGATGGTTGGCTGGGCTGTAGATGAAGGCGCAGATATGCTGATCGGAGAAACTTTTTATTATGCTGAAGAAGCTTACACAGCTTTAAAAATAATGAAAAAAACAGGACTTCCTTCAGTTATTACAATTGCTCCCATGGGCGAAAACATTATGAGAGATGGTGTTTCAATCGTGGATACTTGTAAGGAACTTGAGCAACTCGGAGGAGATGTAGTAGGAATGAATTGTTTTAGAGGACCAAATACAATGATGCCATACATAAAAGAAGTTAGAAAAGCTCTAAAATGTCATGTTGCAGCTTTGCCTATTAACTTTAGAACAACCGAAAAGCATCCTACTTTTTTTAATTTACCAGATAATAATGGGTGCACTTGTCATACGCCACACAAGACTCCATTTCCTACGGCATTAGATCCAATGCAATGTAATAGGTATGAAATTGGAAAATTTGCAAAAGAAGCTTTTGATCTTGGTATAAATTATTTAGGTGTATGTTGCGGAGCAAATCCGATGTTAATTAGAGAAGTAGCGGAAGCTGTTGGAATAAAAGTGCCGGCTAGCAAATATAGAGAAGATATGTCTACTCATATGTTATTTGGAACACATAAAAGAATTCCAAAACATCAGAGAGACTATATGGATAAAGCTTAATTGGAATAGGGAGCTCGACCAAATATTTTTTTGACGTAAGGTTCAAAGTCTTTAAGAGTCAATGATTTAAAATTGGGATCAAATGATTTTTGGTCCCAATTTTCACAAAAATAAATTGTATCTTTATAGAATTTATGACCTTTATATTTATCTCTTTCATTTTTGTCATATCCTAGATGATGAGCATAATAATATAGTTGAAATAAGCCGTGCTTTTCTACTATCCAATGTGTTTTTTCACTTACATAAGGTTTTAAAATTGTTGCTGCAAATTCCGAGTGATTATGAAAAGCAAGTTCATCTCCAATGTCATGCAATAAAGCAGCAACAATCATTTCTTCCTCAGCTTTATCTTGTAAAGCTCTGGTAGCTGATTGAAGAGAGTGTTCTAATCTAGATACCTGATAACCTTCGAGAGTTGAGGTTAATTCGCTCATATATTTTAATATTCTATCAGGCGTCTTTTTTACAAATTCTTTTTCATGCTTATCCAAAAGAAGATAATCTTCTTTTGTACCATCTTTCATTTGTGTAAATTTAACTTTTTTCATATAAAAATATTTTATAGTTATAGCAGCTTATCATCTTGTAGGTTACGATTCATAATATATAATAAAATTTGAGGGAAAAATGCCAGAAGAAAAAATAGTTTCACATGCTAAAGTAGGTATTATTGGTGGAGGTATTATGGGTGTGAGTCTACTCTATCATCTTGCCAAAGAAGGCTGGAAAGATTTGGTATTAATTGAAAAAGGAGAATTAACTTCTGGTTCTACATGGCATGCAGCTGGTCAATGCCCTCAAATGATGGGGAGTTATAATCTAGCTAAAATTCATTTAGAATCTAACAATCTTTATAAAAAACTAGAAAAAGAAACAGGGCAGTCTACAGGATTTCATGATTGTGGAAGTTTAAGAATAGCATACAAACAAGAAGATTTAGATTGGTTTAAATACGTAAAAGGAATTTTAGACAATATTGGTGCACCAGCTGAAATTATTTCTACGAATGAAATTAGAAAGGTACATCCTTTTATAAAATTAGATGGGATTATTGGCGCTTTTCACACGCCCGAAGACGGGCATACTGACCCCACCAGCACAACAAATGCAATGGCTAAAGGTGCAAGAAATTTTGGAGCTAAAATATATAGAAAAAATAGAGTAACAGATATTAGACAGCTTACTTCAGGGGAATGGAAATTAATTACTGAAAAAGGAGATATTGTTTGTGAACACGTTGTTAATGCTGCTGGAAGCTATGGACCAGAAGTTGGGGCAATGGTTGGTTTAAAGAATGTACCATCTATTAATATGATCCATCATTATTTAGTAACTGAGGAACATCCTTCAATTAAAAAATTAGAAAAAGAACTACCGGTAGTAAGAGATCCAATGGCTTCTGCTTACTTAAGGCAAGAAGGAAAAGGTTTGTTAATAGGTCCTTACGAAAAAAATACAAAATGTTGGGCTTTAAATGGAATGGATTGGAAATTTGATATGGAATTATTACAGCCAGAGCTTGATAGAATAGAAGAACATTTAAATATTGGAATGGATAGAATACCTGAGTTTAAAGATGTAGGTATAAAAAAAATTATTTGTGGACCTATTACTCATACGCCAGATGATAATTTTCTAGCAGGACCAGCTCCTGGATTAAAAAATTTTTGGATGTTTTGTGGTGCAAGCATTGGTATTGCACAAGGAGGTGGAGCAGGAAAATATATGGCACAATGGATGATGCATGGGGATGCAGATATAAACATGTTGGAGTTTGAACCAAGAAGATATATGAGCTGGGCAAATAAAGATTATACAATTAAAAAATCTTCAGACCAATATAGAAGAATGTATTTCACTCCTTTACCAAATGAAAGTATAGAAGTTGGTAGACCTATAAAAAAAACACCCATTTATGATAAATTAAAAAATTCTGGTGCCCTATACTTAGAATCTTATGGTTGGGAAAAACCTTGTTGGTTTGGAAAAAAAGGAATGAAAGAAAATTATGGTTTTAAAAGAACAAATGCTTTTTCTTATGTTCAAAAAGAATGTGAAAATGTTCAGAATAATGCTGGATTACTAGATTTAAGTACTTTTGCAAAGTTTGAAATTTCTGGAAAAGACAGTGAATCTTTTTTAGATCGTCTTTGTTCAAATAAGATTCCTAAAAAAGATGGAAGCATTGTTCTTACTCATATGCTTAATGAAAAAGGAAGAATTCAAAGCGAGTTAACAATAACTCGTTTTCCAAATAATATTTTTTACGTTCTTTCTTCAACAGCTTCAGAAATTAGAGATTTGGATTGGTTTAATCATCATCTCAAAAAAGGTGAAAATGTTACTATAAAAAATGTTACTAACGACTATGGAGTACTTGTTCTTGCAGGCCCAAATTCCAGAAAAATATTATCTGAACTTACTTCACAAAATTTACATAATAATGATTTCCCATGGTTAAAAGGAAAAGAAATTTTAATTAATAAAACTCCTGTTAGAGCGCTCAGAGTTAATTATGTTGGTGAACTAGGTTGGGAATTACATCATCCAATAAGTCAAATGGAATCTTTATATGATGCAATTTATGAAGTGGGCAAAAAGGAAAAAATAATTAATTTTGGTACATATGCTGTTAATTCATTGAGAATGGAAAAAGCTTACAAGGGCTGGGGAAGCGAACTTACTGGTGAAATAAGTCTAGTCGAAGCTGGAATGAATCGTTTTTTTAATTTAAAGAAAAAAAATAATTTTATAGGAGCAAAAATTCTTCAAAATAAAATTCAATCAGGGGTTGATATAAAAATAGTTTATTTGGAGGTTGATGTTGATGATGTTGATGCTAGAGGTAACGAGCCAGTTTATTGTAAAGGCAAAGTAGTAGGAGTAGTTACTTCAGGAGGATACGGTTTTAGATCTAAAAAAAGTCTAGCATTTGCATATGTAAAATCTGACTTTGCAGAAGCTTCAAGCTTAGAAATTGAAATTCAAGGCAAAAAAAGAAAAGCTAAAATACTCCATAAAGTTGTTTACGACCCTGAAAATAAAAAATTAACAGCCTAAACGAATCCATCTAGACAATTAAAATGAAATAAAGCATGATCTCAATTTTTTAAGGGAGATTCATGGCAACAAGAACAAACGCACCTCCAAAACCACATTTAGGTTTTGGTACTAGAATTAGAAAATCGCCTTTTTTTGAATCAACATTAGCATGGGGCTGTAAAGAGTACACAACATACAATCACATGTATTTTCCAGTTTATTATAATACTCCAGAGGAAGACTTTTGGAGTTTGGTCAATGATGTTACTCTTTGGGATGTTTCTGTTGAACGCCAAGTTGAAATAAAAGGGCCTGATGCAACTAAATTTACACAACTGTTGACTCCAAGAAATTTATCAAAATGTGAAGTAGACCAATGCAAATATGTTTTAAATACTAATTACGAGGGTGGAATTCTTAGTGATCCAATATTATTAAGATTAGCAGAAGATCATTGGTGGTATTCAATTTCTGATAGTGATCTTTTACTTTGGGCCATGGGTGTTGCTGGTAAAGATAAATATGATATTGAATTAAGAGAACCAGATGTTTCTCCACTACAAGTTCAGGGACCAAAATCAAGAGCTTTAATGAATGATTTATTTGGATCATGGATTAATGATTTAAAATATTATTGGTGTAAACAAACAGATTTAAATGGAATTCCAGTTGTTGTTTCAAGAACTGGATGGAGTGGTGAAATTGGTTATGAAGTTTATCTTAGGGATGGAAAACGCGGAGCCGATTTATATGAAAAAATAATGGCTGCAGGAAAACAATATAAAATAGCTCCGACTGGGCCATCACAAATTAGAAGAGTGGAAGCTGGGATTTTTTCATATTTTCAAGATATGAGAGTTACGGATAATCCTTTTGAAATTGGAATGGATAGATTGGTTGATTTAGAAATGGAAGCTGATTTTGTAGGCAAGGAAGCACTTAAGAAAATCAAAAAGGAAGGAATTAAAAGAAAATTAGTTGGTATTGAGATTCTCGGAGACCCTATAAGCAAAGTTGTCCCACCGCAATATACACCTGGATATTTTGTGCCTGATCATTGGCCTGTGTTTGATGACAAAAAGA
>CACEPH010000015.1 GCA_902561465.1 uncultured Pelagibacteraceae bacterium | reverse complement strand
TGCGTCGAACTTTGTATGGATATTATAAAAGAAGAGAACAAAGATTCTTTTGTAAATAATCAAGAAGGAGTTCCTACACCACAAGAAATATGTAAAGTTTTAGATGACTATGTTATTGGACAAACTTATGCTAAAGAAGTTTTATCAGTTGCAGTTCATAATCACTACAAAAGACTAAATTATGAAACTAAGAATAACAAAGATGTAGAATTATCAAAATCAAACATTCTTTTAGTCGGACCCACTGGTTGTGGAAAAACTTTACTAGCCCAAACCTTGGCTAGAATAATAGATGTTCCGTTTACAATGGCTGACGCTACTACTTTAACGGAAGCAGGTTATGTAGGTGAAGATGTAGAAAATATAATTCTTAAATTATTGCAATCTGCTGACTATAACGTTGAGAAAGCACAACGTGGTATAGTTTATATTGATGAGGTTGATAAAATAAGTAGAAAGTCTGAAAATCCATCTATTACAAGAGATGTATCAGGAGAAGGTGTTCAGCAAGCCCTTCTTAAAATAATGGAGGGTACAATTGCCAGCGTGCCTCCACAAGGAGGAAGAAAACATCCTCAGCAAGAATTTTTACAAGTTGATACGACAAACATTTTATTTATTTGCGGAGGAGCGTTTGCAGGATTGGACAAAGTTATAGCTAAGAGAGGTTCAGAAACTTCTATTGGATTTGGAGCCAAAGTTAAACATTTTCAAGATCAGTCATCTAGAGAGTTAATAAAAAATTTAGAGCCAGAGGATTTAATTAAATATGGATTAATACCCGAGTTCGTAGGAAGAATGCCAATTTTAGCTACCCTTGAAGATCTTGATGAGGCTTCTCTAGTTAAAATTTTAAAAGAACCAAAAAATTCTTTGATTAAACAGTATAAAAGACTTTTTGAATTTGAAAATGTTAAATTAACTTTTAAAGATGAAGCCATTTCTGAAATTGCAAAAAAAGCAATAAACAAAAAAACTGGAGCCAGAGGATTAAGATCAATTATAGAAGCTTTGTTATTAAAAACTATGTTTAAACTTCCTGCAATGAACGATGTTGAAGAAGTAATTGTAAACGGAACTGTTGTAAAAAATAACGGTGAGCCAATTATATCACACAGTAAAAACAAAAAGACTTCAGCAGCATAAGAAATTTCTTGAAATATTTCTAATTATAACCATATACTATCAATATGAACAAAACTGATTTTTCCCCTTGCTTGCCTTTGCGAGATATAGTCGTTTTTCCCGGTATGATAGTCCCGTTATTTGTTGGAAGAGATAAATCTATCAAAGCATTAAATGAAGTAATGAAAACAAATAAAAAAATAATTTTAGTTACTCAAAAAAATGCAGAAATAGATGATCCAAAAGAAGAAAATCTTTATTCTTTTGGTTGTGAAAGCAAAATATTGCAACTCTTAAAATTACCTGACGGAACTGTAAAAGTTTTAGTCGAGGGAATAGACAGAGTTAGAATTACCAAGTGTGAAAATGATAAAGAATTTTTAAAAACTTCTGTGGAGGTTGTTAAAGATAAAATTGATCCAAAAGAAGATTTATTGTCCTTTTCTATAGCTATGGTTCGGAAGTTAGAAAAATTGACGAATCTAAATAAAAAAATTTCGTCAGACTTGATAACAAATTTGAAAGATCAAAAAAACCCATCAAAAATTGCAGATCATATATCAGGACAATTAAATATATCAATTTTAGAAAAACAGAAATTATTAGAAACTGTTGATTTAAAAGCAAGATTAGAAAAATTAATGGAGCATATAAATAACGAAATCAACGTAATTGGAGTAGAGAAAAGAATAAGAGGAAGAGTTAAAAATCAGATGGAGAAAACCCAAAGAGAGTATTATTTAAATGAGCAAATGAAAGCTATTCAAAAAGAGCTTGGTGAAATTGAAGATGGAAAAGATGAAATTGCAAATTTACAAAAGGCAATTGTTAAAGCGAAAATGTCAAAAGAAGCTTCAAAAAAATGTATTTCGGAATTAAAAAAATTAAAATCGATGAGTTCAATGTCAGCAGAAGCTACTGTAGTAAGAAATTATCTTGATTGGATGGTTGAATTACCTTGGTATAACAAAACAAAAAAGTTAGACAGCATAGATATTAATGAAGCTAAAAAAATATTAGATCAGGATCATTATGGTTTAGATAAAGTAAAAGAAAGAATATTAGAATATTTGGCTGTTCAAAAAAGAGTTGGAAAAATAAAGGGTGCCATATTATGCCTTGTAGGACCACCAGGAGTTGGAAAAACTTCTTTGGGTAAATCTATTGCGAGATCTACTGGAAGAAAGTTTGTTCGTATGTCTTTAGGAGGAATAAGAGATGAAGCTGAAATTAGAGGACATAGAAGAACCTATATAGGATCATTGCCTGGAAAAATTATACAACAAATGAAAAAAGCCGGAACAAAAAATCCACTTTTTTTGCTTGATGAGATTGACAAAGTAGGATCAGATTATCGAGGTGATCCATCTTCAGCATTATTAGAAGCTTTGGATCCAGAGCAGAACGTAAATTTTAATGATCATTATTTAGAAGTAGACTATGACCTTTCAGACGTGATGTTTGTTACTACAGCTAATACTTTAAATATTTTACCACCATTACTTGATAGACTGGAGGTAATTAGAATTCCAGGATATACAGAGGACGAAAAAATTAATATTGCAACAAATTATTTAATACCTAAACAAATTAAAGAAAATGGATTAAATGATAATGAGTTCACTTTACATTCTGATATTCTTAAAGATGTTATTCGAAGCTATACTAAAGAATCAGGTGTGAGAAATCTTGAAAGAGAAATTTCTAAGCTGGCAAGAAAAACTGTAAAAAATATTTTAGTTAATAAAACTTCTGACAATACAATTAATCCAAAAAATTTAACTGATTTTTTAGGTGTAAAGAAATTTAAGTATGGTGAAATAGAAAGCGAAAATAAAATTGGAATAGTCACTGGGCTAGCATGGACTGAATTTGGTGGAGAAATATTAAAAATTGAATCAGCTATTATGCCAGGAAAAGGAAAAATGCAAATTACAGGAAAATTGGGTGATGTAATGCAAGAATCAGTTAAGGCAGCAAAATCATATGTTAGATCTAAGTCTTTAGAATTTGGAATTGTTCCTCCTATTTTTGAGAAAAAAGATTTTCACATTCATGTACCTGAAGGTGCCACGCCAAAAGATGGACCTTCAGCAGGAATAGCTATGGTCACATCAATAGTTTCATCTATAACAGGTGTACCTGTAGATAGAAATATTGCTATGACCGGAGAAGTTACGTTAAGAGGCCATGTTTTGCCAATAGGAGGTCTTAAAGAAAAATTATTAGCAGCACATAGAGCTGGAATCCCTAAAGTTATAATACCAGAAGATAATAAAAAAGATCTTATAGAGATACCAGAAAATATTCTAAAAAATATTGAAATAAAAACTGTTAAATCAGTAGATGAAGTCTTAAAAATAGCACTTAAAAAAGAATTAAAACCTGTAGAATGGATTGAAGTAGAAAATTTACCAAAGTCTAAAACTGGTGAAAAATCATCTACTCTAACCAATTAGTATATTTATCATAGTTATCTCTTAAGTAAGCTGGCATTGCAGACAATTCAATTTTTGTTAGAGTTTTTTTAGATTCCCATTTAGGTTCTCTTTGATCAACTGAATGATCATATATAATTTTTTTTTCTAATATTTTTTTACGCAAATCATTAATAGTTAGTCCACTTTGTTCGAATTCATAATGATGAGTATAATTTAAAAGTTTTTTCTCAATATCTTTTGCAGATTTAATATTTGTAAAATGCCAGCCACCTTCTTCTATATGATAAATATTATTATATTTTTTTTTTGATAAAATTATGTCAATTCTCCATAAAGGATATTTTTTGTATTTCATATCTCTCAACCATTGAGGATCGACAAAATCTCTTTTTTTACATGCTTTAGATCCGTACCAAGAAACATTTGGATACAGTAGATTAAATTTATAATAAAATATTTTTTGTTTAAAAATAATAAATTTATTTTTAATTTTTTTGAAATTAATATTTTCCATATTTGGTATCTCGTCTATATCATTTATTAGTATCCAGTCATCAGGTTCAATATTTTTTAAAATTTTTTGAGCCATTTGCCTTTGATAATTATCTCTTTTATATCCATTTAAAACTAATTTTTGTCCCCTTGTATCTTTCTCATCCCTGTCGCTTTCTTTGATTTCGAAAAGATTTGGTGGTGGCGTATCAACCACAATATAAATTATTTTATCTTTAAATTTTGAGTATTTATTTATGTCAAAATTTAGTTTTTTTGATTTTCCATTATGCATATAAGTAGCTTCGGTAATAACGAACTTATCTACATATTTGTCCAATACGTTTAATCTGAGATCTAAAAGCATCTCCTCATCGAAAAATTGAAAACAATCGTAGATTTTCATATATAATTGAAACTTTGATTTATATAATATAAGTCTTTGCCATAGTAATAACATAAAGATCTAATTTTAATAAAGAACAATAATAATTATGGGTAAAAAAATCGTAATAACCGGTGGACTTGGCTATATAGGTACAGAACTCTGCAAAATATATTCGGGAGTAAGCTGGAATAATGAAATTTTGGTAATTGATAATAGATTTATATCTGAAAGAGTTAATCAATTAAGAAACTGGGATATCGATTTTGTACATGGAGACATATTAGATAAAGGTTTAGTTAATAAATATTTTAAAGATGCGGATGTTGTTCACCATCTTGCAGGAATTACTGATGTACCAAGAGTTAAAAGCGAAAGCACTGATGAACATGATGCTAAAATTAAATTAGTAGCAGAACAAGGAACACAAAATATAATTGATGCTATAACCAATAAATGCAAAATAATTTTTCCTTCTACGCATGTAGTTTATGAAGGAATTGATAAAGTTAAGAATGATATACTTGAAGATGAAGATACAAAACCCATACTTTCTTATTCAAGTTCTAAATCAACTAATGAAATACAATTAAAAAAATCTGGAAAAAATTATATAATTTTGAGACTAGGTTCAGTTTATGGTTATTCAACAGACACAGCCCGTATTGATATTATGCCAAACCTTTTCTCTAAAATTGCTTCTCAAAATGGAGATTTAAAACTTTTTGCCGGAGGTAGACAAATTAAAAGCTTGGTCCCTCTAGTTGATGTAGCTAGATGTTTTAAATATATGGAAGAAAGAGAAGATATTTCTTCAGATCTATTTAATTTAACCAAAGATACTATAACTGTAAAAGAGGTTGCGGAAATCTGTAAAAAACATAATCCAAAAATTTCTTTAAAAGAAACTAATGATGAGGTTCCGAATCTAGGATTTTCTTTATCAAATAAAAAAATTTTAAAAACGGGTTTTAAATTTTTATATAATTTAAATGAAAGTATTAAAGAAATGATTTTTAAGTGGTCTAAATTAAATAAAATAAAAGATTTAGAACATGTTAGAAACGGTGATAAAGAATTTATTGATAAACGTGGAAAAATTAGCAATCATGAATTGCCAGAGTCAGTAAATTTAATAGGTCTAATAGATTCTAAAAAAGGTACCACTAGAGCAAATCATTACCATCCCATACAAGAACAAAAATGTTTAGTAACTAAAGGTCAATTTATAAGCGTGTACAAAGATTTGTTAAATAAAAATTCACCAAAGATTACTCATGTAGTAGATGAAGGTCAATTAATTGTAACTAAACCAAATACAGCACATGCAATGGTTTTTTCCAAAGATACAGTTTTTTTAAATTTAGTTAGGGGTGAAAGAGAACATGAGAATTACGGTGTTACTCATACTGCAAGATATATATTAGTAGACGATAATGAAAAAGATTTATTGTTAAGTTGTTACAAGTTTGATTGTAGATCATGTGGAAATAAGAAACTTAAGAGAGTTATTTCTTTAGGATACCAGCCTCTTGCAAATAATTTACTTAATAAAAAAGATGAGAAATGTGAATTATATCCATTGGAGATGAATTATTGTAGCGAATGTTATAATTGTCAATTATCTGTTGCAGTTAATTCAAAAAAAATGTTTTCAAACTATTTGTATACATCTTCTACATCTAAATCTTTTAGAGAACATTTTGCCAGTGCAGCAAAAAAATATATAAAAGATTTTAAGTTAAATAAAAAAAAGTCTTACATAATTGATATAGGGAGCAATGATGGAGTTGCACTAAAACCATTCAAAGATTTAGGATTTAAAAAAATATTAGGAATTGAGCCTGCTAAAAATTTAGCAAAATTAGCTAACAAAAATAAAATTAAAACATTTAATGGTTTTCTAGAAAAAAATAACTTAAATAAGATTAAAAAAAATTCAAATTTAATTTTAGCAGCCAATGTTTTTGCACACTCTGACAAGTTAAAAGAAATGGCTGAATGTATGTTTAAACTTTTGGCCAAGAATGGAACTATCATTATAGAAGTTCAATATTTATTAAATACTTTAAAAGATTTAACTTTTGATAACATATATCATGAACATTATAATTACTGGTCTCTAACTTCTCTTATTAACTTTTTTAATCAGTATGAAGCAAAAATTTTTAGAGCTGAGAAAGTAAATACACACGGTGGATCTATAAGAATTTATATTAAAAAAGATAAAAAAACTAAAATTGAAAACAGTGTAAAAAAACTAATAAAAGATGAAGAAAAATTTGGCATCAAAAAATACGAGACATATCAGAATTTTGCTAAAAAAGTATATAAAATTAGAGACAATATAAGAAAAAATATTTTAAAACTTAAAAGTAAAAATAATAAGATAATAGGTTATGGCTCACCTGCTAAAGCAACAACAGCTTTAAACTTCTTTGGAATATCAGATGAAATAGGATGTATCGTTGAGGACAATAATTTAAAACACGGCAAGTATTTGCCTGGTATGAAAATTCCAATTGTTTCAAAAGATAAAATAAAAACCAAGCCTGATTATGCTTTAGTCTTAGCTTGGAATTTTTTTGATGAAATTAAAAAAAGAAATAGTGATTTAGCCCATAAATTTGTAAGCATAAAAGATTTAGAGAATTAAATTTACTTTACCAATAGCGTATTGTAAAAGCTTGAAAAGATTATGGGGCGCTTAGCTCAGTTGGTAGAGCATCTCGTTTACACCGAGAGGGTCGTAGGTTCGAGTCCTTCAGCGCCCACCATTTTGGGGGTGTAGCTCAGTTGGTTAGAGCGCCTGCCTGTCACGCAGGAGGTCGCGGGTTCGAGTCCCGTCACTCCCGCCAGTTTCCCCTAAAATTTAGGTTGTACACAATTTAATTAGTGACAATCTCGCGTCTGTATGTGGAAAAAAATGTGTTATATAAATAACCAGTAATATGATTGTTGATTTTTTAAAAGATTATTTATCTATTATAATTTTCCTTTTTGTTGCTTTAGCTTTGAGCATAGGTTTTATAGTTTTAAATTTTTTATTTTCACCCAAAAATCCAGATCCTGAAAAACTTTCTGCTTACGAATGTGGCTTTGAAGCATTTAGTGACTCAAGAATGGAATTTGATGTCAGATTTTATTTAGTTGCAATTTTATTTATTATTTTTGATTTAGAAATAGCGTTTTTATTTCCTTGGGCTATATCTTTAGGGAGTTTAGGAGCATTGGGTTTTTGGTCAATGATGATTTTTCTTTCTATTTTAACTGTTGGTTTTGTTTATGAGTGGAAAAAAGGTGCACTAGACTGGGATTAACATGAAAAATTTAAATCTGGAACAAAAAAAAATACCGGATGAATTTAAAAAAATTGCAAAAGACTTTAGCGAAAAAGGATTTATTACTACTTCTTCAGATAATCTAATTAATTGGGCAAGAACTGGTTCATTACATTGGATGACTTTTGGTTTAGCTTGCTGCGCTGTAGAAATGATGCAAACTTCAATGCCAAGATATGACTTAGAAAGATTTGGAGCTGCCCCAAGAGCATCTCCAAGACAATCAGATGTAATGATAGTTGCTGGTACTTTAACAAATAAAATGGCAGCACCATTAAGAAAAGTTTATGATCAGATGCCAGAACCAAGGTACGTAATATCTATGGGAAGTTGTGCAAATGGTGGTGGCTATTATCATTATTCATATTCTGTTGTAAGAGGCTGTGATCGTGTTGTACCTGTCGATATTTATGTTCCTGGTTGTCCACCGTCAGCAGAAGCTCTGCTTTATGGAATACTCCAGTTACAAAAAAAAATTAGACGAGAAGGCAGCTTAGAAAGATAAAATGTCCGCGACTCTTAATGATTTAGAGAAAGCAATTAATTCAGGTTTAACAACAGCTGTAAAGGAATCAAAAATTTGTTTTGAACAGCTGTATATAGATATTAATGCTGAAGATATCATTTCTACAATTTTGTTTTTAAAAACCAATGAAAAATGTAAGTTTAAGCAGTTAATAGATATTACAGCTGTAGACTACCCTAAAAAAGAAAAAAGATTTCAAATTGTTTATTTGCTTCTTAGTCATGAAAATAATTCAAGAATTATAATAAAAATAAATATTGATGAGAATGAATCTGTGCCATCAATAACTAAAATTTTTCCTTCGGCAAATTGGATGGAAAGGGAAATTTTTGATATGTATGGAATTTCTTTTAAACATCATCCTGACTTAAGAAGAATACTTACTGATTATGGCTTTGAAGGATATCCACTTAGAAAAGATTTTCCTTTAACTGGACATACAGAAGTTAGATACAGTGAAAGTAAAAAAAAAGTTATTTATGAACCTGTTAAGTTAGATCAAGAATACAGAGAATTCGATTCCCAAAGTCCTTGGGAAGGAACAAAATATATCAAACAAGATAAAGAGGAAAAAAAGTAAATAATGGCCAAAAAAACTAAAACAATGAATTTAAATTTTGGACCACAACATCCTGCGGCTCATGGTGTACTAAGATTAATTTTAGAACTAGATGGTGAGGTTGTTGAAAAAATAGATCCTCATATTGGACTTTTACATAGAGGAACAGAAAAATTAATTGAACATAAAACTTATACTCAAGCAGTTCCGTATTTTGATCGTTTGGATTATGTAGCTCCAATGAATCAAGAACATGCCTTTGCACTTGCTATAGAAAAACTTTTGAGTATAGAAGTTCCTATTCGAGGCCAATATATCAGAGTTCTTTTTTGTGAAATTGGGAGAATTTTAAGTCATCTATTAAATATTACTACTCAAGCTCTAGATGTAGGAGCTCTTACACCATCGCTCTGGGGTTTTGAAGAGAGAGAAACATTAATGACGTTTTATGAGAGAGTTTCTGGCTCTAGACTACATGCTAATTATTTTCGACCAGGTGGAGTTCATAAAGATTTACCAAGAGGTTTAAGCGAAGATATTTTGTTATTTTGTGAAACTTTTCCAAAAATTATAGATGATCTTGAAACTTTACTTACAGATAATAGAATTTTCAAGCAAAGAAACGTCGATATCGGTGTAGTTACCAAACAAGAAGCTTTAGATCACAGTTTTTCCGGAGTTATGTTAAGAGGTTCTGGAGTTGCTTGGGATTTAAGAAAGTCTCAACCTTATGAATGTTACAACGAATTTGAATTCAAAATTCCAATTGGAAAGAATGGTGATTGTTATGACCGTTATATTTGCAGAATGGAAGAAATGAGAGAAAGCACTAAAATAATTAAAGACTGTATTAAAAAAATGCCAACCGGACCAGTTAAATCTATAGATGGGAAAATAACTCCTCCCAAAAGGGAAGATATAAAAAATTCTATGGAAGCTTTAATTCATCATTTTAAATTGTTTTCTGAAGGTTTTAGGGTTCCTGGGGGAGAAATATATACTGCAGTTGAGGCGCCAAAAGGAGAATTTGGAGTTTATCTTATATCAGATGGTAGTAATAAACCTTATAAGTGCAAAATAAGAGCACCAGGATTTTCACATTTACAAGCAATGGATTATTTATTGAAGGGTCATATGTTAGCAGATGTTCCAGCGGTTCTTGGATCATTAGATATTGTTTTTGGAGAGGTCGATAGATAATTATGAAGAAAATATCCAAAATTCAACCAGAATTATTTGAATTCAGCTTTGAAAATTTAAAAAAAGCTGAAATTGAAATAAATAAATATCCTAAAGAAAAAAAAGCCAGTGCAGTTTTAGCTTTATTATATTTGGTTCAAGAACAAAATAATAATTGGATACCGCTAGCTGGGATAAAGTATGTAGCAAAACTGTTAAATGTTCCTTACATAAAAGTTTATGAGGTCGTTACTTTTTATTCAATGTTTAATTTATCACCAGTTGGAAAATATTTTGTCCAAGTTTGTACAACTACTCCATGCATGATTAGAGGGGCAAAAAAACTGACAGATATTTGTAAAAAATATATTTCAAAAAATCAAAATGAGCTATCAGAAAATAAGATTTGTTCTTGGATTGAAGTAGAGTGTTTAGGGGCATGTGTAAATGCACCTATGATGCAAATAAATCAAGACTATTTTGAAGATTTAGATGAAAGTAAAACAGTTGAAATAATTGAAAAATTATTAAAAGATGAATTTCCAACACCTGGTTCAGCAACAGGTAGAAAAAATAATTCTCCAGAAAAAGGTAAGACCACTTTAATAGAGGTAAAAAATGCTTAAGGACGAAGATAGAATATTTAAAAACTTATATAATGACCTTGGTTGGGAAATAGATTTAGCTATTAAAAGAGGAGATTGGTCTCAAACAAAAGATATTATTTCCAAAGGAAAAGATTTCATTATAAAAGAAATTAAAGATTCTGAGTTACGTGGCAGAGGTGGTGCTGGATTTCCAACCGGCCTTAAACTATCTTTTGCACCAAAAGAAGTTGGATCCAGACCTCATTACTTAGTCATTAATGCAGATGAATCAGAACCTGGAACTTGTAAAGATAGAGATATACTAAGATTTGAACCTCAAAAACTTATCGAGGGCTGTCTAATAACAAGCTATGCGATCAGCGCTCATACTTGTTATATTTATATTCGAGGTGAGTATTTTAGAGAAGGTCAAAGATTACAGAAAGCGATAGATGAAGCTTATGAAAAAAATTTTTTAGGAAAAAATGCATGTGGATCAGGATGGGATTTAGATATTTATCTCCACTATGGAGCTGGAGCTTATATATGTGGTGAAGAAACAGCATTATTAGAAAGTTTAGAAGGAAATAAAGGCTTACCTAGGCTTAAACCTCCATTTCCTGCTTTAGTAGGCCTTTATGGATGCCCCACAATTGTTAATAATGTTGAGACAGTAGCTGTCATTCCAACTATTTTAAAAAAAGGAGCTAAGTGGTTTTCCTCATTAGGAAAACCAAAAAATACAGGAACAAAAATTTTTTGTATTTCAGGCAATGTAAATAACCCATGCAATGTTGAGGAAGAAATGGGAATACCTCTGAAAGATTTAATAGAAAAACATGCTGGGGGAGTTGTAGGTGGATGGAATAATCTTCAAGCCGTCATTCCAGGAGGTTCTTCTATGCCATTGTTGCCTAAAAATTTATGCGATACAATTACTATGGATTTTGATTCTCTCATAAAAGTAAAAAGTGGTTTGGGAACCGCAGGAGTTATTGTTATTAATAAAGATCAAGATATTATTAAGTGTATGGCAAGAATTGCCAGATTTTACAAACATGAAAGTTGTGGTCAGTGCACACCTTGTAGAGAAGGTTGTGGTTGGATGTGGAGAATATTAGAAAGAATGGCTAATGGTGATGCTACCTATAAAGAAATAGATCTTTTGCAGGACGTTACTAAACAAATAGAAGGCCACACAATTTGCGCATTTGGTGAAGGATCAGCATGGCCAGTTCAAGGATTAATTCGTCATTTTAGAAAAGAAATTGAAAAAAGAAGTCATGAGGAACCTTTAGTTAAGAAAAAGACGAACATTCCTTATCTTATTGATCAACATCTTTTGGAGAAAGACAGTGCCTAAAATTACAGTAAATAATAAAGAAGTTGAATTTGAAGAAGGTATGACTGTACTTCAAGCTTGTGAATTAGCTGGTGCCGAAATACCAAGATTTTGTTATCACGAAAGACTTTCTATAGCTGGTAATTGCAGAATGTGTCTGGTTGAAATGGAAAAATCTGCTAAGCCAATAGCCTCCTGTGCAATGCCAGCAACCGATGGAATGAAAATTAAAACAAATACACCCTTTGTAGACAAAGCAAGAAAAGGTGTAATGGAATTTTTATTAGCAAATCATCCTTTGGATTGTCCAGTATGTGATCAGGGAGGCGAATGTGATTTGCAAGATCAATCACTTTTTTATGGTTTTGATAATTCTAGATATAAGGAAAATAAAAGACAGGTTAAAGAAAAATATATGGGTCCTTTAATTAAAACACAAATGACCAGATGCATTCATTGTACACGATGCATAAGATTTGCAACTGAAGTTGCTGGTATACCTGAACTAGGTGCTATAGGAAGAGGAGAAGATACTGAAATCACTACCTACTTGGAAAAATCAATGGAGTCAGAATTGTCAGCTAATGTAATAGATTTGTGCCCAGTAGGTGCGCTTACATCAAAACCTTATGCTTTTGAAGCAAGGCCTTGGGACTTAAAAAAAACTGAAACAATTGATGTCATGGACGCCATTGGATCAAATATTAGAGTTGATACCTATGGATGGGAAGTTAAGAGAGTCTTACCTAGAGTAAATGAAGATATTAACGAGGAGTGGATATCAGATAAAACAAGATATGCATGTGATGGGCTTTTAAAACAAAGAATAGATAGTCCGTATATAAGAGAGCATGGAAGATTACAAAAAGCATCATGGGATGAAGCCTTAAAACTTTTAATTAGTAAATTAAAAATTTACAAGCCTGAAGAAATAGCTGGAATGGTGGGAGATCTAGCAGACCTTGAAATGATTTATAGTTTAAAATCATTTTTTAACAAGAGCCTAGGTTCAACAAATTTAGAATGTAGAGAAGATAAAATCTATATTAATCCTAAAGAGAGAATGAATTATATTTTTAATTCATCAATCAAAGGTATTGAAGAAAGTGATTTTATACTTTTAGTAGGTACAAACCCTAGACTAGAAGCTACTATACTTAATGCAAGAATTAGGAAAGCATATTTAAAAAATAAGACAAAGATTTATTCAATATGCAATCCTGGAGATTTAACTTATCCATATGAAAGTGTTGGTTCAAGCACGAATGTTATTAAAGAAATAGCATCAGGCCAGCATGAAATTTTTAAAAAAATCAAAAAATCAAAAAAACCTATAGTCATTATTGGAGAGTCCGCTTTACAAGGTAATTCTGGAGCATATGTTTTTGAAACATTAAAAAGTTTTTTACTTAATAATAATTTTATAAGAAAAGATTGGAATACATTAAATATACTATCTCAAAATGCATCAAAAGTTGGAGCTATTGACCTTGGTTTTTATTCAATATCAAATAAAAATAATTTTATTTTTTTTGATAAGTTGATTAATGATGATTTCAAATTTCTATATTTATTAGGTGCTGATAATATTAATTTTGAAAAAAAAGATAAATTTATTGTTTATCAAGGCAGTCATGGAGACAAAGGCGCTGAAATTGCAGACATTATTTTACCTGGAGCAGCTTATACAGAAAAAAACGGTCTATTTATTAATTTAGAAGGCAAATTACAAAATGCCTACAAGGCCTCATATCCACCTGGAGATGCTCGTGAGGATTGGATTATTCTAAATGATATTGCAAACATGATTAAAAAACCTTTAGGATTTAATAATGTAAATAAATTAAGAGAACTTATTAAAAAAGAAATTCAATCAGAAAAAAATATAGATTTTGATCATACTTCTCAGATGGATTTTGTGGAAAAAAATATCTCAATTAATCATGTTGATTATTATTATACTAATGTGATTGCTAGGTCGTCTAAAGTAATGAACGAATGTAAGCAGTTATCAAAAAAATTATTATTTACTGGTATTGAAAAAGCTGTCTAATGATCTATTTTTATTCTTTCATAACCGAGATTTATAAAATAATTTTTTTATTACTACCTATTCTTGTATCGGTTGCTTTAGTTGTTTGGCTAGATAGGAGAGTTTGGGCTTTTGTTCAAAAAAGAAGAGGACCTAATGTTGTTGGTCCGTTTGGAATTTTACAAACTTTAGCTGACGCTTTAAAATATATATTTAAAGAAATAATTATTCCAGCGAGTGCCAATAAAGTCATATTTATTTTAGCTCCAGTTGTTACGCTCACTTTGGCATTAATAGCATGGGCAGTAATACCTTTTAGTAATGATATGGTTTTAGCTGATATAAATGTAGGAATTTTATATATATTTGCGATTTCCTCCCTAAGCGTTTACGGAATTATAATGGGTGGATGGGCATCTAATTCAAAGTATCCTTTTCTAGGTGCAATTAGATCAGCTGCACAAATGGTATCATATGAAGTTTCTATTGGAATTATCATTATCAATGTATTGCTTTGTGCCGGATCACTTAATTTAAATCAAATTGTAATAGCTCAAAAAAATGTATGGTTTATTTTTCCACTTTTTCCAATGTTTGTTATTTTTTTCATATCTGCGCTTGCCGAAACAAATAGACCACCATTTGATTTACCTGAAGCAGAATCAGAACTAGTGGCTGGCTATCAAACAGAATATTCTGGAATGATGTATGCAATGTTTTGGTTAGGGGAATATGCTAATATATTACTTTTATGTGCTTTAGGCTCCATTCTATTTTTAGGAGGATGGTTAAGTCCAATAGACATTTATCCATTTACAATAATACCTGGTGTTTTTTGGATGATATTTAAAATATTAGGGCTTTTTATTTTATTTTCTTTAGTTAAAGCAATAGTACCAAGATACCGTTTTGATCAATTAATGAGACTTGGATGGAAAATTTTTCTACCTCTTTCACTAATTTGGCTTGTGTTAACAGCGAGCTTTTTATTTTTTTTAGATATGTTGCCAATCAAAGGATAATTGACCAATGAAGTTTAGCAGGATGATTAAAACAATATTTATGATGGATTTTGTAACAGGCTTATTACTTGCCATAAAAAAAATTTTCAAAACAAAGAAAACTATAAATTATCCCTTTGAAAAAGGGAAAATAAGTGCACGCTTTAGAGGAGAGCACGCTCTAAGAAGATATCCTAATGGAGAAGAGAGATGTATAGCATGCAAACTTTGTGAAGCAGTATGTCCGGCTCAGGCAATAACAATAGAATCAGAAATTAGAGACGACGGTAGTAGAAAAACGACAAGGTATGACATAGATATGCTCAAGTGTATTTATTGTGGTTTATGTGAGGAATCTTGTCCCGTAGATGCAATAGTTCAAGGACCAAATTTCGAATTTGCTACAGAAACCAGAGAAGAACTTTATTATAACAAACAAAAACTTTTAGAAAATGGAGATAGATGGGAGACTGCTCTTGCGGAAAATATCAAGACAGATTCACCTTTCAGATAAATGTTAACACATTCTTTATTTTTTTATTTTTTTTCAGCTATAACTGTATTTTCGGCAATTATGGTGACCATCTCCAGAAATACAGTTAATTCTGTATTTTTTTTAATTTTAGTATTCGTCAGTGTGTCAATTTTATTTATCATGATAGGAGCAGAATTTTTAGGCATGATAATGCTTATAGTTTATGTAGGTGCAGTAGCAGTTTTATTTCTTTTTGTTGTAATGATGTTAAATGTCACTGAACAAATAACAAAACGTTCGTCTAGAAGAGGATTAATTAACAATATTTCAGTTGGTTCAATTGTAGGAGCTATAATTTTTTTAGAATTATTGGTTGTAATTGGAGGATGGAAATATAAAGCAAATTTTACTCCACTATCTTCAGCAAATTTTGACATTAGTAATACTAGAGCTTTAGGAAATATATTATACACAGATTATATTCATCTATTTCAAATATCCGGCATGATACTTTTAGTTGCAATGATAGGAGCAATTACCCTTACTTTTAGGAAGAGGGAAAATGTTAAAAGACAAAGTTATTTTAAACAAATTATTAGAGAAAAACAAAGTGCTGTATCATTAGTTGATGTTGAAAGAGGAAAAGGAGTTAAACTTGATGACTGAAATAGGTCTTGGACATTATTTAACTTTAGCTTCAATAATTTTCGCTATAGGAGTTGTTGGAATTTTTCTTAATAGAAAAAATATTATAATCATTTTAATGTCTATAGAATTAATACTTTTAGCAGTAAATATTAATTTGGTATCATTTTCTATTTATCTGCAAGATTTAGTTGGTCAGGTATTTACAATGTTTGTTCTTACTGTAGCTGCTGCTGAGGCTGCAGTGGGTTTAGCTATAATTGTAATATATTATAAAAACAAAGGATCAATTCACGTAGAACAAATCAGTTCTTTGAAAGGTTAATATGGAGTATGCAATTGTATTTTTACCTTTATTAGGCTCATTAATTTCAGGTTTTTTTGGTAAAAATTTGGGTGGAAAAATATGTCAAATCTTAACGAGTTCATTCATCTCAATTTCTGCAATTCTATCCATTTTTATTTTTTATCAAGTAGTTGTTGAAGACTATTCTAGCAATAAATTAATTTTTAACTGGATCAGTTCTGGTGATTTTAATGTTA
>CACEPH010000014.1 GCA_902561465.1 uncultured Pelagibacteraceae bacterium | reverse complement strand
TCTTCAGATTTTTTAATAGGAAAACAATTAACTGGTTCAAGGTTAGGAATTCTAGGAATGGGTAGAATTGGAAGAGCTGTGGCAGACAGAGCTAGAAGTTTTGGAATGAAAATTCATTATCATAATAGATCTAGATTAAATAAAGATTTAGAAAAAGATTCCATCTACCATAAATCTCTTGAGAGTCTATTGTCAGTTTCAGACTTTTTGTCAATAAATTGTCCAGCTACAAAAGAAACAAAACATATTATCAATAATAAAACTATTAAATATTTTCCAGATGGTGCAGTTGTTTCAAATAGTGCCAGAGGTGATATGATTGATGATGACGCAATGGTAACTGCCCTTAAAAGTAGAAAAATTTTTTCTTTAGGTATAGATGTTTATAATGGCGAACCAAATATTCATTCTGAGTATTTAAATTTGCCTAATGTTTTTGTTTTACCACATTTAGGAAGCGCTACAATGAAGACTCGAATAGCAATGGCGAATCTTGCTATAGATAACATGGAAGATTTTTTTAAAACTGGCAAATCAAAGAATAAAGTAAATTAGATTCAATTAAAAATTGTATTTTTTTTGAAGATTTAGAAAGACTCTAAATTCTTAATATGGTTAAATTCCATTAAGTTAATTAACTAATGACAATTAAGGGGGAAACTTATGTCAAAAAAAGATAAAACGTTAAAAGGAATTAAAACTCCTTCAAGACGTAAATTCTTTAAAGCTGCTGCTGCAACAGGTGCTGTTGCTGCTGCAACGTTGGCTATGCCTTCAATCGCCAAAGCTGCGACTACTTTAAAAGTACAAGCTGCTTGGGGTGGAGGAATTTTCCTAGAGAATGCACAAGCATACGTTAAAAGAGTTAACGATATGGCTGGAGGTAGTTTGAAAATCGATTTACTACCTGTAAATTCTGTAGTGAAAACAAGTCAAATGCAAGATGCTGTTCACAGAGGAGTTCTAGATGGAGCTCACTATGTACCAGCATATTGGTACAGTAAATCACCCGCTGCTTCTCTTTTCGGCACAGGCCCATGTTGGGGTTGGAGTGCGCAAGAGCTGCTAGGTTGGATACAGTACGGAGGTGGTATGCAACTATTCAATAAACTGATGGGAAGTTTAGGATTAAACCTTGTTAGTTTCTTTAATAGTCCAATGCCTGCTCAACCACTTGGATGGTTTAAAGAGCAAATTAAAAAATCTTCTCAAATGAAAGGTTTGAAATATCGTACTGTGGGATTAGCTGCAGACGTTCTAGGAGAAATGGGAATGTCAGTTGTTCAATTACCAGGTGGCGAAATTCAACCAGCAATGAAGAGCGGATTAATTGATGCTGCTGAGTTTAATAATCCAACTTCTGATAGTGACTTTGGTATGCAAGATGTATCAAAACATTATCACTTAGCAAGCTTCCACCAATCACAAGAAGCTTTTGAGATCACATTTAATAAGAAAAAATTTGATGGTCTTGCTCCTGAATTACGAAAAATTCTTGAGTACGCTTCTGAAGCTGAAAACTCTAACTTCTTCTGGCACAACACGTTAAGATATGCTGATGACCTTGTTAAATTAAAAAACAAGCTTGGTGTTAATGTTTACAGAACGCCAGACGGTGTTATGCAAGATCAGTTAAAGGCATGGGATGTGATTACAGACAAATTCTCAAAGAAAGATCCTTTCTTTAAAGAAGTTGTTGAATCACAAAAAGTATATGCTAAAAAAGTTATGGCATATTTATTGCTTAACCAGCCTGATTATGGAATGGCTTACAAACATCACTTCGGTGAACCAACGAAAGCAATTTAAATATTTAAGTTGATATATTATTAAGGGCGGTCCAAAAGGCCGCCCTTTCTTATTGAGTTTTGTGGAGTTTTATATAAACTAATTCCTAGTTAGAGGGGTTCGTGGAAAAATTTATTTATTTCTTTGAAAGTTTAAGTATATGGATTGGTCGAGCTTTCGGTTGGTGCATACTGATTTTGACTCTTTCCGTTACCTATGAGGTTTTTGTAAGATATGTGTTGAACGCTCCAACAGTTTGGGCGTTTGATATGATGGTCCAAATGTATGGTGGGCTGTTTCTAATGGCTGGAGCATATGCATTAGCACAAGATGCTCATGTAAGAGGTGATGTTTTATATAGATTATTTCCTGTTAAAGCACAGGCATGGATCGATTTAATACTCTATATATTTTTCTTTTTTCCTGGGATGTTGGCTTTAGTTTGGTTTGGTTATGAAATAGCCAGTGACTCTTGGAGATATAAAGAAGTTAGCTGGAATAGCCCTGCTCGAATTCAAATTTATTTTTTTAAATCTCTAATACCTCTTGCTGGAGGATTATTAATTCTACAAGGGATTTCAGAATCTATGAGATGTATTCTTTGTATTAGAAATGGCACATGGATGAAAAGACATGAAGATGTCAGAGAAACTGAAGAAGATTTAATTAAACAACAAGAAGAAGAGCAAAGAAGAAAAAAAGCATTGGGGAAGGACGATTAAATGACTGATCCACAAGTAGCTATGTTAATGCTTTCATTGTTTATCTTTCTAGTTTTATTAGGCTTTCCTATAGCTTTTACACTTATTGCTATGGGCGTAGGTTTTGGTTATTACGCTTACTTCCAAGCAGACAATTTATTTAATAATCAAATTTTTTATTTACTTAATCAAAATACCTATTCTGTAATGGAAAATGATGTTTTGGTTGCCATACCTCTATTTTTATTTATGGGTTATGTTGTTGAGCGTGCAAATATTGTTAATAGATTATTTTTTAGTTTACAATTGGCCACGCGACATCTTCCTGGATCAATGGCAGTAGCAGCGCTTGCTACTTGTGCAATCTTTGCGACTGCTAGCGGAATCATTGGAGCAGTTGTTACATTAATGGGACTACTAGCTTTCCCAGCCATGGTTAAAGCTGGTTATCATAGAGGTTTTGCATCAGGAGTATTTGTAACAACAATATTTTTTTTTGCAGCTGCGACAATATCAATATTCCCATATCCAACTGCAAAGTTGGAAATAATTTTAATTTTATTTGGAAGTTTTAAAATAAGATTTTCATCAAATTTATCAGTAATAGATGATAATATTCCATCGCAATCACTACTTTTTTGAATTATTTCATCTTTCGTAAATAGTTTATCTTTTTCATTTAATTTAGTATTAAAAACTTTCTGCGCATATTCCTCGCTTGATTTAATAAGCTTCCTTGTAATTAATATTTTTTTCATAATTTTCTTAAAACTTCAGGTTTGGGTCCTCCCGTGTACCAATCAATCAGTTCAACTGTATGCAAAATAGGAATTTTTGTACCATTTGAAATTTGAGTAATGCATCCAACATTTCCCGTGGCAATAAATTGTGGATCTAATTTTTCAATATTAATAATTTTTTCTTTCAATAATTTCTTGGCAATATCATTTTGAAGCAAATTGTAAGTTCCGGCTGATCCACAACAAAGGTGTCCATCTGGGATATCGAACACCTCATTACCTGTCTTTTTTATCAAATCTTTTGGAGTGTTGTGAATTTTTTGACCATGTTGCATTGAACAAGCTGAATGATAGGCGATTTTATAGTTTTTTTTATTTTCTTTATTATTAATAAAAATAAGCTTAACATTTTCATCCAAATATTCTGTTATATCTTTTGTTAACTCGGATATTTTTTTAGCTTTTTTTTTGAAATCTTCATCGGATCTAAATATAAATCCATAGTCTTTTAAAGTAGTTCCACACCCAGATGTATTGGAAATTATAGCGTCTAAACCTTTTTTTAAATATTCTTCATGCCAAATTGATATATTTTTTTTGAAAGTTTTTTTAGCTAAATCATTTTTCCCTAAATGATGATCTAATGAGCCGCAGCAAACTACACCCTTTGGAACCACAACTTCAATTCCATGTCGATTTAATAATCTAATAGTTGCTTCATTTATTTGTGGCGAAATAACTGTTTGTACACATCCAGTAAGTAAAGCTACACGTGCTACAGGTTTTTTTCTTTTTGTTGGTGAATATACTTTCATTTTAGGAAGTTTCTTTTTTGGAAATCTTATTGGCATAAGACTGATCATTTCTCTAATCGTCTTTGGGAAAAAAAATTGAAAGGGTTTAATTATTAAAGTCAAAAATCCTATAATTTTAAAATAAGTGGGATTTGGTAAAACCGTAGATAAAAAATCTCTAATAAGTCTTTGACTAAAAGGTCGTTTATATGTTTTTTCAATATGGCTTCTGCCGTGGTCAATAAGGTGCATATAATTTACTCCTGAAGGGCACGTTGTCATACAGCTATAACACGAAAGGCATCTGTCTATATGTTTAACAATCTTTTCATTAGCTGGTTTTTTATTTTCTAACATATCTTTAATTAAATATATTCTTCCTCTTGGGCCATCCAATTCGTCACCTAATAATTGATACGTTGGACAAGTTGCATTACAAAATCCACAATGTACACATTTTCTTAAAATTTTTTCAGCCGACTTGTTATCTTTGTCTTTTAACTGTTCTTTTGAAAAATTAGTTTCCATTTATATGCCAGTATACATTTTTCCAGGATTTAATATTCTTTTTGGATCAAAACTTTTTTTGATATTTTGAGATATGCTGAAAAGATCTCTGTTAATAGTAAATACATCTTCTACATAAGGAAGATATTGAGAATTTTTTATCATCGTCACGTAACCTCCAAGCTTGACTGCTTTTCTCCTTATTGATTCAAACATTTCTTCTGATAATTCAAAGGCTTCTAACCATGCCAGTGCCCCGCCCCAATCTAGATAGTACTTAAATTTATTAGACAATTGATAAATTAAATTGGCGGCTTCTGAAGGTGGTATTGCTACTCTGATTATACTATTTTTTGATCGAGAAAAAATTTCTAAACTTTTAACCTTATTCCAAAAAATTTCAGATTGATGTGTTCCTAAAACTGAAATATTTAAATTTTCAATTTGAAGTTCATTAATTAAACTTTCAATTCTTTGATCAATTGAATTTTTAGATCCTTCAATTCTCGCTGCAGTAATTGATCCGTCGTGCTTAAGATCATTTAATTCAAAAGTTTTTTGAATATTCATTACACAACCCGGAACACGAGGTTCTGTTGGTAAAAAAATTGCACCAGAAATATCATTTGAAGAACTTACAGATTTTTCTAAATAATATAGAGCTGATTCAACTTTCTGATTGTGAATAATTAGAGTTTTAGTTTCTTCTGGAGCGGGTAAAACCTTAAAGTTAATTTCTGTCAAAGCAACTAACGTTCCATATGAACCACACATTAATTTGCTCAAATCATAACCTGTAACATTTTTAACTACTACTCCACCAGATTTTATAATTTCACCTTTGCCATTAACTCCTCTAAATCCTAAAACGTGGTCCCTAACGCTTCCAACCTTAAATCTTCGTGGTCCCGAAATATTACAAGATACCTGTCCTCCTGCTGTTCCATAATCACTTTTTTCATTTAATAAATATCCAAAATCAATTGGTTCAAAGGCTAGTTGTTGTTTATTTTTTTTTAATTCTTCTTCTATTATTTTTATCGGAGTCCCTGCTTTAACTTTAATATAAAGCTCTTCAGGCAAATACTCTACGATACCATTAAGCTTTGACAAACTGAGACTTTTTGCACATTGTAGTGGCTTTCCTATCTTTTTTTTTGATCCCGAGCCGAATAGTTCTATAGGAATATTAGACTTATAAAACTTTTTTATAAAAGCTGATACTTCTCCTTCGGTTTGAGGGTATTCAATAGAATTAGAATCTTGGAATGTCGGGAAATTTTGTTTTTCCTCTATGGACATGTACTCTCCCTTCTTCTGCACATTTTCTTAATATAGGGTAAACTTTTCCCGGATTTAATAATGAACTTCCATCTAAAGCTTTTTTAATTTTAATCTGTTGTTGAATGTCATTATTATTAAACATTTCGCACATTAATTCTCTTTTTTCAACTCCAACTCCATGCTCGCCAGTCAAAACCCCACCTACTTTTACACAATATTTTAAAATATCTGCTCCAAATTTTTCTGTTTTTTCCAAAGAATTTTTTTGATTAGCGTCATACATGATTAAAGGATGTAAATTTCCATCTCCAGCATGAAAAGCATTTGCAACAGGTAAATTATATTTTTTTGATAATCTTCCAATCTCTTTTAAAACTTGAGCTAATTTTCCTCTTGGTATCGTTCCATCCATGCAATAATAGTCCGGCGCCATATCACCACAAGCAGGGAAAGCCGCTTTACGTCCAGCCCAAAATTTTAATCTCTGCTTTTCATTTTTACTAATTTTTATACTTGATGATTTATTTTTTTTAGAAATTCTACTTACTCTTTCAATAAGTTCTTCTACTTCGGTTTCGGTACCGTCTAGTTCTACAATTAACATTGATTCTGCATCTCTTGGGTAACCTGCTTTTACAAAATTATCCGTAGCATGAATCAGTGCCTTATCCATCATTTCCATTCCGGAAGGAATAATACCACTTGCAATAATTTCAGATACACATCTGCCCCCATCTTCTATGGTAGGAAAACCAATTAATGCTGCTTTAGCTGTTTGTGGTTTTTTAAGAATCTTTACTGTAACCTCGGTGATAACGCATAACAAACCTTCAGACCCAGTAATTAATCCAAGTAAATCATATCCTTGTGAATCATAAGTTTTACCACCTATCTTGCTTATAGTTCCGTCCATAAAAACAACTTCAACACCAAGAAGATTATTTGTAGTAGTTCCGTATTTTAATGAATGAACTCCTCCAGAATTTTCTGCAACATTACCTCCTATTGAACAAGCAATTTGGCTAGATGGATCGGGTGCATAATAAAAACCTTTGTCTTGAACAGCTTGTGTTATTGATAAATTAGTTACTCCCGGTTGGGCAACTACACATCTATTTTTATAATCAATATTAATAATTTTATTAAATTTTCCTAAGCACAAAAGGATACTATCTTCCAGCGGTAAAGATCCTCCGGACAATCCAGTGCCTGCACCTCTTGGTACAACTTTAATTCTTGCTTTATTGCAGTATGATAATATTTCACTAACTTCTTTAGTATTTTCTGGAAACACAACAACTAATGGTTTTTGTTTATATGCTGAGAGAGCATCCGTTTCAAAAGGTCTAGTTTGATCTGGATGATCTAAGACATTTTCAGCTTTAACAATTTTTTTAAGATTTGCCGTAACCTCTGCTTTTCTTGATATAAGCTTTCGGTCAATTTTTGGCATAGCCAATTTAGTCATAAAAATATACTACAGCCTAAAAGGCGGCTGGTCAAAAAAGATAAGATCGATAATTAAAGAATTTTATCTATTTTTTCTATTGCTTTGCTTATATTTTCTGTTGAAGTGGCAAAATTAAATCTAACATTGTCTGTGGCAAATTTTCCAAATGCTGTTCCTGGTATCATAGCCACTCCAGCTTTTTCCAGACATGCTTTCGTAAATTCTTCACCGTCCATTCCAGTTTTTTTAACATTGGGAAATGCAAAAAATGAACCCCCTGGCATACTACACTCTACACCTTTTAAACTTCTAAGACCTTCAACTATAAGTTTTCTTCTTTTGTTGAATTCATTCATCATATTATTTAGATGATCTTCCGGTCCCTCTAATGCAGCAATTGCTCCATATTGGGCCGGAGTATTTACGCATGAATGACTATTTACACAAAATTTAAATACATGTTCAATTAATTTTTCTGGCCATACACCCCACCCCAATCTCCATCCCGTCATTGCATAAGTTTTGCTCCACCCGTTTAGAACAATAAGTCTTTCATACAAATCAGGATAATTTAATAAAGTTGGAATTTCTTTTTTATCAAAAATAAGCCTGTCGTAAACTTCATCGCTTAAAATTACTAAATTTGGAAAATTTTTTAAACCTTTTGCAAGTATATCAATTACATTTTTTTCTGTGAAACCCCCTGTTGGATTGTGAGGATTATTTAAAATTAATAAACGAGTTTTTTCATTAATTAATGACAAAATTTTATCAGGATTCATTGAAAAATCTTTATTATCCGTCATGTTATAAGGTATTGCTTTGGCTCCTGTAAAATTGATCATCGATTCATAAATTGGAAAACCTGGATCTGGATATATAATTTCAGCACCTGCTTCCCCAAAAAAAGAGATGGCATAATGCATTGTTGGTTTTCCACCTGGCATAATAACTATTCTTTCGGGATCAATAGTAGCACGATATAGATTTTTTATTTTACGACTAACAGCTTCTCTACATTCAATTATTCCGTTTGGAAGGGTATAACCGTGATGACCATCTTTTAAAGCTTTTATTGCTGCATCAACTGCATGCTTAGGTGATTTAAAATCAGATTGACCCAAACTTAGATCTATAATTGGTTTTCCTTCTTTAGCTAGCTGTTTTGTTTTTGCAAAAATATTATATACAGCTTCTGTACCAAGTCTATTTACAGCTTTTGCAATTTTCATTTTTAGTCTTTTCTAAAAATAACTTTTGATCTATTAAGATCTTTGATGGATTTACAACCCATTAATATCATGTCGCGATTTATTTCTGCTTTCATTTTTTGTAGCAACAATTCAACACCTTGCTGTCCTGCAGCTCCTAAAGCAAACAAATAACCTTTTCCGAAACTACAAGCTTTAGCTCCAAGTGCCAATGCTTTTAAAACATGAGTGCCTCTTCTAACCCCACTATCAAGGATTACTTCTATTTTGTCTCCAACGGCATCAACAATTTCAGTTAGTTGGTCAAAAGGGGTTCTTGAACCATCAAGTTGCCTACCACCGTGATTTGAAATTATTATTGCAGTACACCCAATATCAATTGCTTTTTTTGCATCTTGTACTGACATGACTCCTTTAAGAGCAAATGGACCTCCCCATTTTTTTACACAATACTCTGCATCACTCCAGCTCATTTTAGCTTCAAATTGTTCGTTCATATAATTCATAACTGATTGATCTATTTTGCTTCCTTTATCTGTTGTATGAATTACATTTGATAACTCAAATTTTTTTCTAAACAGATAATTCAAGCTCCATGTTGGATGTAGAGCAAAGCTTAATAAGCTACCTAATGTTAACCTAGGTGGAGTTGAAAAACCTGTTCTATGGTCTCTTTCTCTGTTCCCAGCTACGACGGCATCTACAGTTAGGCACATACTATTGAATCCTGATTTTTTACATCTCTCAATTAAATTATCTGTTAGACCTTTATCTTTATGAATATAAAGTTGAAATAATTTAGGACCTTTAGTTAATTTTCCAATTTCTTCAATACTTGTTGTTGACATAGTTGATATGCCAAACATTGTTCCCATTTTGTCAGCAGCTCTTGCTGTAGCTGTTTCACCTTCATGGTGATAAAGACGATGCATAGCAGTAGCAGAAAGAAAAAGAGGGAAACCAATTTTTTGACCCAAAACAGTAGTGGTTAAATCAATATCGCTTGCACCCGTTAATACATTGGGAATCAAATCACATTTATTAAAAGAATCTGTATTTCTCTTTAAAGTTATCTCATCATCTGAGCCGCCATCGATATAATGAAAAATCGGAGATGGTAATTTTTTTTTAGCTAATTTTCTAAAATCTTCTACATTATGACAATCTTTAAGATTCATTTATCTGTATTTGTGTTAACTTTTGTAATTTAATTAAAATTGTTTAAGAAAATTTATCATATAACTATTGGCTCCAGGATTTTTGTCTCCGAGACTTGCATTAGATATATGATTATATGACATCCCAAACTGAGAACTGTCAGATAGGTTTAATGACATTTGAACTTCACTCTTAAATTCTAGTACATGGCCTAAGTCTTTTCCATCTCCTGAATTATAATATCCGGGCGCAAAACTTGGAGTTATTGTAAATAGCCCAAGTTCGTATTCGGCTTGAGCTCCTGTATAAACATAAAATGCATTATTTTCAGTTAAAAAACCACCAGTGATTGGAGACAGTTTTCCTAAAAAACTTTCTCTATACAAATCATCATTTTGGTGTTGAAAACCAATTATGCCAGCCTTTTGTTTATCATCACTAAAATCAAACATGCCAGTAAAAAGATTTATTTCTGTGTTAAGTAATTTCTTATCTTCAGCATTAGAATTAGTTAGAAAAATAAAACTTATTAGTACAATTAGTATATTTAAAAAAAATTTCCTCATAAATTGAACATATAACCTTAGATCCAAAAAATAAATAGACTTTGTTATTTAGAAAATGCTGACTGGACGTAGAAATATGCCTAATTAAGATACAAAGAGGGAGATGAAGATTGTTTTAAGTACGCTTAATTAGGCAATGTATAATTACTATACCTATACTTTGTCTAACTTTTGAATGAATGTTGTTCAATTTGAGGCAAAAAAATTTAAATTAATTGGATAATTTAAAATAACCAGAACCTTTTTTGCCTGTAAAAATTTCTTCTATCAATGGATGCTTAATTGGTTCGTCTGAATCATCACTAACTAAATTTTGCTCTGACACATAAGCTTCGTAGGTAATTTCGTTATTTTCAGCAAGCAAATGATAAAAAGGTTGATCTTTTCTTGGTCTTACATCTTTAGGGATTGATTCATACCATTCTTCTGAATTGTTAAACTCGAAGTCAACATCATAAATTACACCCCGAAAATCGAAATGTTTGTGTTTTACAACGTCACCGATTGAAAATTTAGCTGTACTTTCTGCCATTGATAAGTCTAGGATATTTAAATTTGAAAAAAAATCAATAGAAAAAATACCCCTTGAATGTCACATGTGTTAACATTTTTATATGAACAAACCTTTAATAAAAATTATAGCTGATTTTGGTCCTCTTCTTATCTTCTTTATAATATACTTTAATAACGAAAATGATTTAAAAGTAGCAATTCCTCCTTTCATCATTGCTACTCTCATTTCGCTTGTAGTAATTTATTTTTTAGAGAAAAAAATATCTATGGTGCCTCTTACTGGAGGAATACTAATTACATTATTTGGCGGTCTCACACTATACTTTGATAATAAAATTTTTTTCTACATGAAACCAACAATAATAAATATTCTTTTTGCGGGAGTATTGTTTTTTGGTAAATTTTTTACAGAAAAACCATTATTAAAAATTTTTTTCCAGAACGCATTTAATTTGGAAAACGAAGGGTGGAAAAAATTAAATCAACGTTGGATTCTTTTTTTTCTTTTTGTAGCTATACTTAATGAGATCGTTTGGAGAACACAATCAGAAGCATTTTGGGTAAATTTTAAAGTATGGGGCTTATTACCTATTAGTTTTGTATTTGCCGCAAGTCAATTTCCTTTAATAAATAAATACAAATTAAAAGAATAATTATGAAACATTTAAAATTAATTATTAATAATAGAAATATAAAACAAGATATTTTTTTTAATAAAAAAGAATTAAAACTGATACTAAACCTATATGCACAAATGGTTTCTGGAGGTGAATGGAAAGATTACGGATTAAGTATTTCAAAAAAAGAGGTAAGTTTTAATGTGTATCATAGAACATCTGAATTCCCAGCATACAAAATAACTAAAAATTTGAAGCCTAAAAATGAAGGGGAAAAATATCTAGTGAGAAACTCTCAAAATAAAATAATAAATAATTCTGAAAATCTAGAAAAATTAATTAAAAAAATAATTTGGAAAAAATTTAAACTGGTAAATTAAATTTATCTTCTTTGACCAAAAAGTCTTAACAGCATTATAAACAAATTAATGAAATCTAAATAAAGAGTAAGGGCTCCCATTACAGCTTTTTTTGCCATAACTTCTCCTGAGTCGCTTGCTAAATAAATATTTTTAATCTTTTGAGTGTCGTAAGCAGTTAATCCAACAAATATTAAAACTCCAAGAATAGATATTACATAATACATCATTGCAGATTTCATAAACATATTAACTATTGATGCAATTATAATTCCAATTAATCCCATCATAAGAAATGAACCTAATTTTGTTAGATCCCTCTTTGTTGTGTAACCATAAATACTCATTGCGCCAAAAGTTCCAGCAGTGATAAAAAATACTCTTGTAATACTAAAAGGAGTAAACATTATAAATATTGAAGAAAGAGAAGCCCCCATCAAAGCTGCAAACACCCAAAAAGTTGTTTGTGCTTTAGCGGCGCTCATTTTTCTAATTCCAAAACTCATATAAAAAACTACTCCCAAAGGAGCTAACATTAAAACCCACATTAATGGTGATTTAAAAATCAAATCACCAAAATCATTTGTGCCTGTAATTCCTGCAGAAGTTAATTGAATGTTGTAACCGCCAGAAAATTTGAACAAAAGCAATGAAACAATTCCGGTTAGAAAAATACCAGAAGTCATATAATTGTAAACCTTAAGCATATAAGCTCTAAGACCTTCGTCTATAGCATGTGTCTCTGTAGTTCTTACTTTTGATTGAATATTTTGTTTATTAAATTCCATGATATTAAGATAAATATATTGTTATACGGAGCATTTTTCAAGATGTTAGAAGAGTTTAATAAAACTTTAAAATAGTTTATCTAAAGCCATGAATTTTAAAAAGCTAGGAAATACTGATTTAAAAGTGAGTACAATTTGCCTCGGCACAATGACTTGGGGTGAACAAAATACTCAAAAAGATGCTTTTGAACAGATGGACTATGCAATAGATCAAGGAATAAACTTTTTTGACACTGCCGAACTTTATGCAGTACCAATGAAATCTGAAACCAGAGGTAAAACTAGCCAATGTATAGGAGAGTGGATTTCTAAAAAAAATAATAGAAAAAAAATAATTTTGGCAGATAAAGTTGTGGGAAGTTCTTCGATGGCTTGGCTTAGGCCCAATGGCGAAAAAGCATGTTTAAATAAAAAACAAATTGAATTTGCTGTTAATAGAAGTTTAAAAGATTTAAAAACTGATTATATAGATTTATATCAAGTGCATTGGCCAGATAGGCCCTCTGGAGCCTTTTCAGGTAAACTAGAATATGAACATAAAAATTCAGATAATTCTGTGAGTATTGAAGAAACTTTAGAAGCTTTAAATAATTTAGTTAAATCTGGAAAAGTAAGACATATCGGAATATCTAACGAGACAGCATGGGGTACAAATCAATATCTAAAGTACTCCGAACAAAAAAAACTCGCTAGAATTGTTTCTATACAAAACGCATATAATTTTTTAAACAGAGGATTCGAAGTTGGTCTTTCAGAAATTGCTATAAGAGAAAAAGTTGGTTTATTAGCATACTCACCATTAGCCTCAGGATATTTATCTGGAAAATATAGAAATAGTGCAATGCCTAAAAATTCAAGGATGGATTTATTTTTTGATTATTGGCCAAGATACCGAACTATTAATTCAGAAAAAGCTATTGAAGAATATTGGAATTTGGCTAAAGATTTTAATTTAAACATTGCTCAAATGGCAATTAAGTTTTGCGAAATTCAGCCATTTGTTACTTCTGTAATAATTGGCGCAACAACATTGGAACAGTTGAAAACAAATATAGATAGTGTAGATATTAATTTAAATAAAGAAATAATTAAAAAAATAGGAGAAATTCAGAAAAAATATCCAAATCCATGCCCTTAAAAAAAATTTTATATATAGTTTTAATTTCTATAATTTTTAATTTTGCAAACGCAGAGGAAAATTTAAAAAGTATTGGAAAATTTAAAGATTGGGAAAGCTTTGTTCTTTCACAAAATGGGAATAAAATTTGTTTCGCCCAATCTATTCCTGTTGTAAGAGCTCCAAAAAAATTGAAAAGAGAACCCTCTAGATTATTTGTCAGTTTTAGACCCGCAGAAAATATTAAAAATGAAGTTAGTGTTACCAATGGATATGAATTTAAAATAAAGGCTCCCGTTACAGCAAAATCAGGAAAAAAAAATTATGATTTATTTTCAAAAGGAAAATTTGCATGGGTTGTTGATAACGAAGACGAAAAAAAATTAATTGCAACCATGAAAAAAGCTTCAAGACTTATGATTATCGGTAATACACAAAAAGGTGACCAAACTACTGATCACTATTCTATGATGGGTTTTACAAAAGCTTACAATACGGCTAAAAAAAGCTGCGGCTAAAAACTATACATTTTAATGAAAAAAAAAAGAAAGATAGTTCTTGCCTACTCTGGTGGCTTGGATACCTCGATAATACTTAAATGGCTTCAAAAAAATTATAACGCAGAGATAATTGCTTACACTGCTGATATTGGACAAAAAATAAAAAAAAAAAAAATTATTAATAATGCAAAAAAATTAGGTGTAAAAAAAATAATTATCGAAAATCTTAAAGATATCTTTGTTAAAAATTATATATTTCCAATGATTAGAGGTCATGCAGTTTATGAAGGGGTTTACTTATTAGGGACTTCCATAGCAAGACCTTTAATTGCAAAAAGACAGATTGCCATAGCAAAAAAATTTGGTGCCTATGCAGTAGCACACGGTTCAACAGGTAAAGGAAATGATCAAGTAAGATTTGAACTTGGATATCATTATTTTGGTTCAAAAATAAAAATTATTGCACCATGGAGAATTTGGAAATTCAATTCAAGGACAGACTTAATTAAATATGCAAAAAAAAATAAGATACCTGTACCTAAAGATAAAAAAGGCGCTCCACCATTTTCTGTGGATGATAATTTATTTCATACATCAACTGAAGGAAAAATTTTGGAAAATCCTAAAAATGCCGCACCTGAATTTATTTTTCAAAGAACAATTTCTCCTGAGAAAGCGCCGCATAAAATTTCTTATGTAACTATAGGATTTAAAAAAGGAGACCCGGTAACTATTAATGGTAAAAAATTATCTCCTGGAAATCTTTTAGAGAAATTAAATATTATTGCTGGTAAAAATGGTATTGGTAGAGTTGACCTAGTAGAAAATAGATTCATTGGAATTAAATCAAGAGGTGTTTATGAAACTCCTGGCGGTACCTTGTTAATGATCGCCCATAGAGCAATTGAATCTGTAACATTAGATAAAGAAACTATGCATAAAAAGGATGAGATTATGCCTCAATACGCAAAACTTATTTACAATGGTTATTGGTATTCAAAAGGAAGATTTAAACTTCAAAAAATTATGGATCTTAAAAAAAATAAAGTAAATGGATCAGTTAAACTTAAGTTGTATAAAGGCAATATTACAATTGTCTCAAGACAAACTAAAAGTAATGCTTACTCAATGAAAAAAGTATCTTTTGAAGAAAACAAAACATTTAATAAATCAAACGTTGAAAAATTTATTAATTTTCACAAAAAGAAGCTTCGTTAATTTTATTTAGTAATTTTATCTACTAGTTTTTTGGCTACTGGAGCCATTGTGAATGCTGCTAAAACAGCAACCGGAAAAGCAAAAACCCAAGCTTTAAAAAATCTTTCTATATATCCATCATGTATTCCTGTGCCAGCTGCTGTAACAACAGCACACATAATAACGCTCATACCGAAAGACATTATTATCATGTATAAATTCTGAGATTTTTTTTTTGAAGTCATTATAAATTATTTGTAATGAGCTTTCTTAAAACATTCAACAGTATTACTAAGTAAACACGCAATAGTCATGGGCCCCACTCCGCCTGGGACCGGCGTAATTGCCTTGGCAACTTTAGAAACTTCATCAAAGTCAACATCTCCAACTATGCCTGTGTCAGTTTTATTAATACCAACGTCAATAACTATTGCCCCTCTTTTTACCCAGTCTCCTTTAACCAATTTAGGTATTCCTACTGCTGCAATAATTATATCTGCTCTAAGGCATTCTGCTTTTAAATCTTTTGTTTTTGAATGGGTTATGGTTACAGTACAATTTTCTTTTAAAAGTAATTGGGTCATTGGTTTTCCGTTTAAATTTGATCTACCAATTACTACTGCATGTTTTCCATTTAAATTTTTTTCGGCTTTTTTAAGTAATAAACTGCATCCCAGAGGGGTGCATGGAATACTGCTATCATAACCAGAAGATAAATTCCCAACATTCATGGGGTGAAAACCATCAACATCTTTTCCGAAGTCTATAGTTTCTATAACTTTTCTTTTATTTATATGTTTAGGAAGAGGTAGCTGAACTAATATACCCGAAACTTGATCATTTTTATTAAGTTCTTTAATTTTATTTAATAATTCATTTTCTTTTAGATCTGCTGGATATTTGATCACTTCTGAATTCATTCCAACTTCTTTTGCAAACTTTTCTTTATTTTTGACGTAGATTTTGCTTGCTGCATCTTCTCCGACTAAAATTACAGTTAATCCTGGAACAGAATTATAAGTAGACTTTAGTTCTGCTACTTTTTTTTTCAATTCTTCCCGCAGCTCTGCTGCTATTTTTTTTCCATCGATAATCATTTTAGAATAAACCTGGTGCAAAAATTTCAAATATGATATTTCTAAGGAACATCAAAAGTAAAATCAGAATAACAGGTGATACATCTATTGAGCCAAAGGTTGGAATAAAACGTCTTATTTGGTTTAAAGCAGGGTCGGTCATTTTGTAAGTTGCATCAAGTACAGCGAAAACAAAACGGTTTTGCGTATTAAGAATATTAAATGCAACTAGCCAACTTAAAATAGCATTAATAATTATAATCCATAAATAAATTGTTATTATGTTATCTAATAAAATAAATATTGATTTCATTTTTTCTCCACATAAATAGACTGACTTGGAAAAGCAAAAGAAGCATTATTTTTTTCCACAACTTGTTTAATTTCTATTGCTAGCCTTTCTTTAACTGCCAACCATTCATCCCAATCATCTGTAACTGTAAAACATCTAATATACATATCTATCGAGCTATCAGAAAATTTATCAACTCTAACGGCGTGGCCTAAGCTAGTTTTAAAATCCTTATGGGTGGTAATATATTTTTCTATTTCATCTCTAATTTTTTTAAGTTGTGCAACAGTTGTGTTGTACTGCAAAGTAATAACCCAACTTATTATCCAATTAGTCGTTTCGCTTATATTAATTACAGCATTTTCTGCAAATTGAAAGTTTGGTATTATCGCTATC
>CACEPH010000013.1 GCA_902561465.1 uncultured Pelagibacteraceae bacterium | reverse complement strand
TTTGATAATGTTTTGGGAGTAGCTGGAGCTGCGAAAGAACACTACTTGCTATTATTATTTGGTTTAGTTTTGTCAGTAATCTTGGTCGGAGCTTTAGCTTCATATTTTGCAAAATATATTCAAGACAACAAATGGGTTGGATATGTAGGTCTAGCTGTAATTTTATTAGTAGCCGTACAATTAATTATAGGTGGTTTAATTGGATACGATGTATTAACAATTAACGAACCTTTTGCTTCTTGGTTTTAAAAAATACCTTTATTGGAAATTTTATTTTGACGCATATCTTCTTTTAGTTGAATATTTAGTTTATTAAGTTCTGATTTATTTAGATTTCTCAAATTTTGAACGTCATTTAAAAATCTTTCTGATTCACTCGATTCAATAATACCATTTGTGAGTGTTTTAAATTTTTTAATATAATCTTTTCTTTTAAATGGATTTTTTCCATTAGGATGAGCATCGGCGACGCTAATCTCTTCAACGATTTTTGATCCATTTTTCATCTTAATTAATACTTTTCCACCAAAACACTTTTTGTTTGGATTGGGGTCATGATATTTTTTTGTCCATTTTTTATCCTCAAATGTTTTGATTTTTTTCCATAAATCGACAGTACTTTTGGTATTAGCTCTTTCCGGAGTATAAGAATCTACATGATGCCACTTGCCATCCTCTAAGGCTACTGCAAAAATGTACATCATAGAGTGATCAAGTGTTTCCCTGCTTGCCTTCGGGTCCATTTTTTGTGGATCATTTGCTCCACTTCCAATTACATTGTGAGTGTGATGACTTGTATGAATTTCTATTTTTTTAATATCTGAAATATTTTTTATTTTTTTATTTAAATCTCTAGCTAAATCTATTAATGCTTGAGATTGGTATTCAGCTGAATGCTCTTTGGTATAAGTTTCTAAAATAGCTTTTTTTTCTTCATTAACTTTTGGTAAAGGAACAGTGTATTTTGCCTTAGATCCCGAAAGAACATAAGCTATTACGCTGTCTTCTCCTTCATAAATTGGGCTCGGCGCTCCTTCTCCTCTCATCGCCCTATCAACTGCTTCGATAGCTAATTTACCAGCATGAGCTGGTGCAAAAGCTTTCCAACTTGAAATTTCTCCCTTTCTAGATTGTCTTGTTGAAATTGTTGTATGTAAAGCTTGTTGAATAGATTGATAAATAGTTTCGGTATCAAGTTTTAATAAAGAGCCAATACCCGCTGCAACACTGGGTCCTAAATGAGCAATATGATCTATTTTGTGTTCATGCAAACAAATACCTTTTACTAAATTTACTTGTACTTCATACCCTGTAATAATTCCTCTAATTAAATCCATGCCACTTAAATTTTTTTGTTGGGCCGCCGCTAAAATTGGAGGGATGTTGTCTCCTGGATGACTATAGTCCGCGGCTAGAAAAGTATCATGAAAATCTAACTCTCTAACTGCTGTTCCGTTCGCCCATGCTGCCCATTCACAATGAAATGTTTGATTAGAATCTATTCCAAAAACTGTTGCTCCATTTTCTCTTGGATGTGCTAAAGCCATTTCTCGTGCTGAAATAACAGGTCTCCTATTAAGTGAAGCTACTGCTACAGATGCGTTATCGATAATTCTATTAATAACCATATCAATCGCATCTTCGTTTAAAGAAGCTTTGTCTGATGCAATTTCAGCAATTTTCCAAGCTAGTTGTTCCTCTTTGTTTAAATTGGCTGATGATTTGTGTACCCTTACTTTAATATTTCTCATTATAACATACTTCTTAAAACGTATTTTAATATCCCGTCATTTTTATAATATTCAACTTCATTTGCTGTATCAATTCTAGAAAGTAAATTAATCTTTTTAGCTACTCCATCTGGGTACTTAATTTCGCATTTAACCTCTTGGCCTGGGGTTATACCCTTTTCTATGCCGATAATAGTAATAAGCTCAGATCCTTTAAGATTTAATTTGTTTTTATTAAATCCATCCTTGAATTGAAGAGGAAGTATTCCCATTCCAATTAAATTTGATCTATGTATTCTTTCAAAACTTTCTGAGATTACAGCTTTTACTCCTAGCAATTTTGTACCTTTTGCTGCCCAATCCCTAGAGGAGCCGGCTCCATATTCTTTACCCGCAATTACAATTAGGTCATTTCCTCTTTTCTTATATTCCATAGCTGCCTCATAAATGCTCATAGCCTTACCTTCCGGATATAGTTTTGTATAACCTCCTTCAGTTCCAGGCGCCATTTCATTTCTTATTCTTATGTTTCCGAATGCTCCACGTACCATAACTTCATGATTACCTCTTCTTGCTCCGTATGAGTTAAAATCTTTTTGTTGAACTTGATGTTTCATAAAATAATCACCTGTAGGACTATCTTTTTTTATAGAACCAGCTGGTGAAATATGATCTGTAGTTACCATGTCGCCTAATATTACCAATGGTCTTGCATCAGCAATTTTTTTAAAACCTTCGGGTTTATCTGACATTTTTTCAAAAAATGGTGGTTTTTTTACGTAAGTAGAACTATCATTCCAATTATAAATGCTACTTTCAGTAGTTTTAATTTTTTTCCAATCATCTGAGCCTTCTGAAACTTTTGAGTAACGTTTAGAAAACATTTCCGCATTTATCGAAGTTAGAATTAATTCTTCAATCTCTTTGTTTGATGGCCATATATCTTTTAAAAAGATATTTTTTCCTTTATTATCTTTTCCTAAAGGCTCCTTATATAAATCAAAATCCATTGATCCTGCCAGTGCGTAAGCAACAACTAAAGGTGGTGAAGCAAGATAGTTTGCTTTTACATCGGGATTAATTCTTCCCTCAAAATTTCTATTTCCAGATAAAACTGAAACTGCATATAAATTTCCTTTTTGTATAGCTTGAGAAATATTTTCTTTTAAAGGTCCTGAATTGCCTATACAAGTTGTACATCCATAACCAACCAGATGAAAACCAAGTTGATCCAAATATTTATTTAAACCTGCTTTTTCAAGATAATCTGTAACAACTTGAGAGCCTGGCGCTAGAGAAGTTTTGACCCAAGGTTTAACTTTTAAGCCTTTTTCAACAGCTTTTTTGGCAAGTAAACCTGCCCCTATAAGTACGTTTGGATTTGAAGTATTGGTGCACGATGTAATCGCAGCTATAACAATATTTCCATCCTTCAATTTAAAATTTTCACCTGAAACTATTTCATCTTTTATATTTTCTCTATTCGTATTTTTTTTAAAAGATGTCATAAATGATTGGGACGATTCAGTTAGCAAAACCTTATCCTGAGGACGTTTAGGACCTGAAATGCTTGGAACAACTTTAGATAAATCTAAATCTAAAATTTTAGTAAAAGAAATGTTTTCATCAGCCCAAAGTCCCTGTTCTTTAGAATATTTTTCTACAAGTGATATTGTGTGTTGATCTCTTCCAGAAAATTTTAAATATTTTAAAGTTTCTTCATCGATGGGAAAAAAACCACAAGTTGCTCCATATTCAGGTGCCATATTTGCAATAGTAGCTCTATCTGCTAAAGAAAGATTTTTTAGTCCATCACCATAAAATTCAACAAACTTTCCAACCACTCCTTCATTTCTTAATATTTGAACTATTGTTAAAACCAAGTCAGTAGCAGTGGTTCCTTCTGGAAGTTTATTTTTAATTTTAAAACCAACAACATCAGGAATTAACATTGATATTGGTTGTCCCAACATCGCTGCTTCAGCTTCAATCCCTCCGACTCCCCAACCTAGGACTGAAAGACCATTAACCATAGTTGTGTGACTGTCAGTTCCCACCAGGGTGTCTGGATAAGCAAAATTGTCTGATGACCAAACAACTTTTGACAAATATTCCAAATTAACTTGATGACAAATACCGGTTCCTGGAGGAACAACTCTGAAGTTATTAAAAGCTTGTTGTCCCCATTTTAGAAAAGAATAGCGTTCACCATTTCTTGAAAATTCTTTTTCAACATTTTTTTTAAAGGAATCTTTGGAGGCATAAGTATCCACCATCACAGAATGATCGATGACCAAATCAACTGTGGATAAAGGATTTATTTTTTTTGGATCTTTTTTTTTTAATTTTACAGCATCTCTCATAGCTGCAAGATCAGCTATTGCTGGAATGCCTGTATAATCTTGCATAAGAACTCGAGCTGGTCTAAAAGCAATTTCAGTCTTTGAATTTTTTTTTTCTAACCAAGATTGAATAGATAAAATTTGCTCTTTTTTAACTGACTTACCATCTTCAAATCTTAATAAATTTTCTAGTAACACTTTTATTGATTTGGGTAATTTTGAAATTTTTTCTAGTCCATTTTTTTCAGCCTCTTTAAGACTAAATATATTATAATTTTTATTATCTACTTTTAGTTTTTTTAAAGACTTAAATGAATCTTTGCTATTTATCTTCATATTTTTAAGTAAATAAGTATAACACAAACAATTAGTGAAAAGGACATAGTGTAATTAAACACTTGAATAAATTTCTTATTTTCTGAGAAACGTTTAAGAAATTTTCCTAGCAAACACCAACTTGTTATACTTGTTATTGCACAAAAAAATGACACCATTATGACTACTAAAGAATGAAATAAATAATTTGGCCCAAGTTCAACAAAGAGAGAAATGCTTGTTATAGCGGCAAAAACACCTTTGGGATTAACAAACTGAAATATAAATGTATCGTAAAATGTAACAGGATTTTCAATCTTTTTTTCTTGAACCTGATTTTGAAATGAAATTTTATAAGCTAAATAAATTAAAAATAAAGATCCAATAATTTTTATTATAGTTTTTAATATCGGATAAATATCAAATATTTCTTTTAAACCTGCTGCTAATAAAGTGATAAGAGTGGTATAGCCTAACGTAACTCCTAAAATTAATGGTAATGATTTTTTTATTCCAAAATTAAAACCCGAATAAGATCCAACTATATTGTTAGGGCCAGGAGTAAAAGCTGCAGCAATAGAAAATAAAATTAGCGGTAGTAAATTAGGATACATCGCAATGGTTTATGCTATTTCTAAACCATTTTCAACTTTTTGCGAAGGATGCACTAAAACCACTTTTCCATCTTTTTCGATTGCTCCTAAAATCAAAACTTCAGAAACCACTCCAGCTATATTTTTTTTAGGAAAATTGCATATTCCAATAACTTGTTTTCCGATCAAATTTTCCTCATTATAATAATGAGTAATTTGAGCAGAGGATTTTTTAACTCCAGTTTTGTCTCCAAAGTCGACTTCGACAACTAGTGAAGGTTTTCTTGCTTTTTCGTTTTTTGAAACCTTCAATACTGTGCCAACTTTAATTTCTACTTTATTGTAATCTTCGTATGTTATTTCTTGTTTCATAATAATGATGTATAATATTTTTTTATTTAAATGGCTACGCAAAAGAACATTGTTGATGAAGCATTTCCTGAAGCTCTAAAGATTTTGTCGGAGCTAATAAAATTTCAGACTGTCTCGGGTACCTCAAATGTACAATTAATTGAATATTGCGAAAAAAAATTAAGTAAACTTGGTGCTACGTCTTTTAAAACTTTTGATGAAGCCAAGCAGAGAGTTAATTTATTTTCAACAATTTCGGGAAAACAAAAACTAAATGGAGGAGGAATTATTTTGTCAGGACATACTGATGTTGTGCCGGCATCTTCTAAAGATTGGTCCTCTGATCCATTCATAGCTACCGAAAAAGACAACAAGATTTATGGCAGAGGATCTTGTGATATGAAGGGATTCATAGCCTGCAGTTTAGCTTTGGCACCTTATTTTGCATCTGAAAATTTAAAAAAACCTATTCACTTTTCTTTTACATATGATGAAGAAACAGCATGCCAAGGTGCGCCGATAATGATTAAGGAACTAAAAAAACGTAATATTAATTGTTCAATTTGTATAGTTGGAGAACCAACTAGTATGAAAGCTGTTCAGGCGCATAAAGGTTGTTATGAATACTCAACTCACTTTACTGGCTTAGCAGGTCATGGGTCTGCGCCTGATAAGGGTGTCAACGCCATAGAATACGCAACAAAATTTATAAATAAACTTATGGAACTAAGAGAAGAACTAAAAAAAAGAGAACTAAAAAATTCTGTTTTTACTCCTCCTTATACAACTTTACAAATTGGAAGAATAAAAGGTGGGTTAGCAAGAAATGTTATTGCTGATCAATGTTCGGTTGATTGGGAACTTAGACCGGTAGTACCAGAAGATGGAGTATTCGTTAACAAAAATATGGATGCTTATGTAAAAGATGTTTTGTTGCCAGAAATGAAAAAAGTTTACCCAAAAGCAGATATTAAAAAAGAAATTATTGGTGAAATTATTGGTTTTAATAAAGAAGAAAAATCAGAAGCTATAAATCTTATTTGTAACTTGACAGGTGATAATTCTCGCGATGTTGTATCTTTTGGTACTGAAGCAGGTTTATTTCAAGAAATTGGAATTAGCACTGTTGTTTGTGGACCGGGATCTATTGAACAAGCGCATAAAATTGATGAGTATGTAAGTTTTGATCAGTTAAAACGTTGCCTAAAAATGCTCATTGATCTTAAAGATCAGATATCAAATTAAATTTAACTTTTCGCAAATAAATTTGTTAACTCATAAACAATTGTAGCAGCAGCTAAAGAAGTAACTTCAGCGTGATCATAAGCTGGAGCAACTTCTACAACATCAGCTGATATTAAATTTAGACCTGACAAACCTCTAATAACATTTACAATTTCTCTTGTAGTCATTCCTGCAACTTCAGGGGTACCTGTGCCTGGAGCAAAAGCAGGATCAAGAACATCAATATCGATTGATAAGTACAACGGATTATTTCCAACTCTATCTCTTATTCTTTTTACAATTTTATCTATTCCTTCTGTTTGGAATTCATCGCAGTGAATAATTTTGAAACCAAATTCTGCATCGTTTTTTAAATCTTCAGTACTGTATAATGGTCCGCGAATACCAACGTGCATCGATGCATTATCCAAAAATAAATTTTCTTCTCTCGCTCTTCTAAAAGGTGTTCCATGAGTGTAGGGAGCTCCAAAATAAGTGTCCCAAGTATCTAAGTGAGCATCAAAATGAACTAGTGCAACAGGGCCTTTATTTATTTTATTAACAGCTTTAAGTAAAGGAAATGCAATTGTATGATCGCCACCCATGCTAATTATTCCACCAACTTTATTTAATAAATCAAAAGCTCCTTTTTCTATTTGTTGAATTGCTTCATTAATATTAAATGGATTACACACAATATCTCCAGCGTCAGCTACTTGTTGTACTTTAAATGGTTCAATATCATAATTTGGATGATAGTTAGTTCTGAGATGCCTAGAAGCTTGTCTAATGCTTTGTGGTCCAAATCTTGCTCCTGGCCTATAACTAGTTCCTGCATCAAAAGGTATTCCTACAATTGCTACATCACAACTTTTAACATCTCTCATTTCTGGTAATCTTGCAAATGTAGATGGACCAGCAAATCTTGGAACTTTAGTCCCGCTTACCGGTTGAATTGGATTTTTTGTTTTTTCTTTTTTTTTCATAATTTAATCATTGTCCGTTAATCCAGCTCCTGCAGCTTTTGTTTTTGAACTTTCAGATTCATCTACAAAAGTTTCTTCTGATAGTTTATACAATTCCTTCCAATCTTGCTCTGAAAAAGAGTTTTTATTTTCTATAAATTCAATAGTTACTTCATTTGTTAGAGATGGAGCCTGTTTTTCAATATTCTTTGAAAATAAAGATTTATCAAAATTTAACAAGAAACTTGTATTGTCATATTGTACTAATATTTTTTTACTCATTATCTCGGACGCCCTGCTAATAAAAGGCAACATTAGTAAGGGATAGCTTACATTATAAAATTTAATAGATTTGAGTTTCTCTAATTCTAAGCAGCGATCTAAGAAAGCCACGCCAGAATAAATAGGGCACAATTCTTTATCTCCAGTTTTATTTTCTTTTTCAATTTTTTCTATTTTTTTTGGATGTTTTTGTTTAATTTTTTTTAGATAGTTGTTGAGGTTTATAATGCCTGGTAAACCAAATAATTCTAAACTTCTTATTGATTTTCCTATTTCTTCTGCCACTCCCCATGAAAAGCCTGCTGCTTTGGAAGCCCTTTTTGCCGTTGTATCAATTTCACTAAAAGATCTCATAATTAATTAAATGAATTATATACCCATGTATCATTTGAACTTTTTAATTCGTGGGATAACGGAGCTCCTTGATACATATTTATTCTAAGCCATTTGTCTGACCTTGGATCAAATTTAACTGCCCCAAAAAAAGAAAGTTTAAGACGCAACATGTCTATTGGTATTAGTGAAGCTCCAATTGTATTATCTTGGATTTCAGAATAAGGAAATTGATCAACTATAAAAGCTCTTCTAACTACATGTCTTAGATCGTCATTATTCAATAAAAAATCGGCAACTGTTAATGATTCATTTGCTTTTAATACTCTTTCATAAAGAAACTTAATGTCTCTAGCTATTGCCAGAGGTTGCTCTAGTTCAGCTCCATTTTCTTCATATCTATTTGCTACTCTTGGTTCTTCTTTATTTTTTGAAATAAACCAAAAATTAGCAGTAGAATTTTTTTCTTTAAAATTAATTTTAATAATTGATTGGTATTTTTTTTCTAGAATTTTTCTAAGATAAGAAATTTTCTTATGGCCAGGAATACTGAAATATTTTTCCTCATCTGAACTCATATTATTAATTAAAGGTTCTATGATTTTATCGTAAGGTTCCATCATCATAGAAACGATATATTCAATGCATTCTTCATTAAGATTTTTTTCTACCCAAAGATATATTGTATTCCAAAGATATTTAGCTTTAATTGAACAATCCTTTTCTAAAAATTGATCAAATTTAACTAAATCTGTTTTTAAAGAATTAATTTTTTTATTCTGGTATTGGCTATCTGTCAGCCATGTATCAATTATTGTTTTTGATTTAACAAGACATTCTTTAAAAAAATTAAATTCGTGCAAATTTACATTTTCAATTGATCTAATTTCTTTTAACGCTTTTTCTCTTGAGTAAATCCATTTATGCAAAAGTGTAGGATGATTAACAATAAAGGGTGCCATTCCTAATCCAGTTGAATTACCTATTCCTAAATTTCTAGCTATATTTTCATCAAGTCTTACTGCTTTGTCCGGATTTCTATGTTGAGCAATATGATTAACTTGATCAAAAGTAAATTGACGAACCAAATATACCAACATCATTTCTAATCTGAATGGACCATAAATTTCTTTTCTATCTTTAATTCTAAAACGATCGGCTAATCCAAATTTTCCCGAACCATAAACTGCTGTGGTTCTATATAAGTAACCCACTTTACTTAATAAATCTTTATTTGGTTGTTTGCCTGAACTTAATGAATCAACTACGTGATCAAAAGCTCTCACTGATTTATTAGCTCTGGATAGTGTAAGTTCCTTATAAGACATTCTTCCAATTTCTTGTTTAGGAACATTTTCTTTAAGTCGATTAATATCTTCCCTTGCTGGAATTCCGTCGTGCAAAACAAAAGCAGCATCCCATTTTGTAGCTATTACTCTATCTGATCGTTCGTTCGGATTTATATATTGAGAAAAACAAATCAAAGAATAATTTCTTTTATTTTTTTCAAATGAATATACAGCTACTCCATACCCATCTTTATCAAGCTCAAATATATTTCTTTTATATTCCCAGCTTTTAAATTCTCTAATGAAGCTTCTTAGAAATGAAAGTTTGGATTGATGAAACGATCCTAGTCTAGAAAGTTTCATTATTTTGTTTGGATCTCTAAGTTTTATGTCTATTTTATTCAAGTATTTATCCCTCGGTAAAAATTATACCAATTATTTCCTAGTATGTCATTTACCTCAGTTTCTTGAAATCCAACTTTTTTTAAACCCTGCTCTAAATTTTTAAAACCTCTGGCGTCTTTAAACCAATCTGGTTGTTTGGGAAAATTTGCATCTGTTGAAGTACCTTCACCATAATCCTTTGTTTTTGTCCATTTACCATTTCTCATCCACTCAACAACAGAGTTTGGGTGTCCAATACAAAGATCTGATCCTATTCCAATATGTTTAACACCTATGAGTTCTGCAGTTTTTGCGGCCATTTCACAAAAGTTTTCTAATGTACAATTTGATTTATCTTTTAAATGATGAGGGTATAAAGAAAGACCAATCATTCCTTTGGAACCTGCTAATGCTTTTAAAACTTCATTTGATTTATTTCTTTTGGCAGCAAACCAAAAAGATGGATTGGCATGAGTAATTGCTATTGGCTTAGATGATATTTTAATTGCATCTAGTGTAGATTTTTCTGCTGAGTGAGACATATCCACCACCACACCTAGTCTATTCATTTCTTTGATCACTTCTCTTCCCATTCTTGTAACTCCACTATCATTTTCTTCATAACAACCGGTCGCTAGTAAAGATTGATTATTATATGTCAACTGCATAAAAACTATTCCCAATTTATAAATTTCTTCAACGAGTCCGATGTTATCTCCAATAGGTGAACAGTTTTGAAAACCAAAAAAAACTGCTGTCTTTTTTTCTTTTTGAGCTTTTTCTATATCTTTAAATGTCTTTCCATGAAAAATTAAATCTTTAAAATTTTTGAAATGGTTGTTCCAAACGTCTATATTTTTTTCTACTTCATTAAAATCTTCGTGATATGCAATAGTTACGTGTATCGCATCCAATTTAGCCTCGTTGTTAATTTCAAAAATTTCTTTTGACCAATTACAGTACTGCAAATTATCTATTTTAAAATTCTTAGTATTCATATATTATTGTTAACATGGTTTTCGTTTATATAGTAGTAGCCTTGTGGGCTGTAGGTATGATTTCTGATTAATTATATAGCCTGATCTTTAATAAACTCTTGAAGCTCTGGTATCATTTTTTTGGCAGAATCTAAAAGAGGGTATATTTTTTGTGCTGCCTTGTAACTTTGAATTGCTTCTTCATATTGTTGTAACTCTATATAATTTAAAGCCTGCCCTGATAAAGCCCCAAAATGTCTGGGTTCAAGAGTGAGTGTTATTTTAATATCATCTAACGAAGATTGATATCGATTCATTAAGTAAAGTACTGTGGCGCGTTTATTCCATGCTTCGGACCAATCAGGCTCTGTTGCGATTATTTTTGTAAAAAGATCATAAGCTTTATTTAATTCCCCCATGCTCATTAAACGGGAACCTTGAGTTAATAACTCAGTCAATCTAAACCCGCGCCTATCATCAGAAGGATGGATCATCCAGATTTTCCATATTTTTTTTTCTACTATTTGAGCGGTTGGTAGATCTTTAGTATTTTTTAGTTGAGTAAATAGTTTGTCTAATTCATTGCTTCTTTCTTCAGCATTAACATTACTAAATAATAATAAGCTTATAACCAAAATTCTTAAAAATTTTTTCATAATTTTATTATTCTTTTTTTTTTAAATGATTTACAAATGCGCTGCTTCTAACATCTACTCTAAAAGAATCGTTTTGTTTTAGAACAGATTTTAAAAAAGATTGATTTTTCTTAGCTTCGTTATCCATCTTGTAGCACTCTAAAATTATTTTTGCCCCATCTAAAAAATTAAATGATAAACTTGTTACAGTGCTTTTTCCAGTGAAAGGATAAGTTTGCGACGCTTCCGCTTTGAGTTTATAGATTTTTTTTTTTTCTCGAATGGTATTTTTAAATGACTCTGATATATTTAAAGCAACAACGTCTAGCTTATTATTGCATTCTTTATTATCGTAATTACTTATTTCTAATCCACCAACTAACCCCTCTATTATAAAATTATTATCGTAATTTTTATAACTTACTAAAAACCAGCTATAAATACCTTTTCCTGGCATGTATGAGGTTGAATATTCATTATAACTATAATTGTGCCACCCTTGTTCATTATCTTCTAATTGCGATTCACCAAAGTAGTCTAGAGCGCTATCTCCTATACTCATGCCTTCAATTTGAAACTGCTGAATATCGTTAGCTAAAGATTGAATTTGAAATGTTAAGATCCAAATTATTAAAAAAAATATTTTTTTCATTAACTTGGTGAGTATCGAGTATGTTGCAGATTAAATTAGTTACGCAATTTAATACCACGTAGTCTTTCAGATCTTCTTCTTAATAATTCTACAGTAGTAAGTAGTGCAATAGATAAAGCAACCAAACATGTCGCCATACATAAAATTACAGGACTTGTTTCTTGGCGTAAACCAGCCCACATTTGCTTGGGTATAGTTATTTGTTCAACGCTTCCAACAAACATAACAACTACTACCTCATCAAAAGAAGTAATGAATGCAAATAAACCACCTGAAATTACTCCAGGAAGAATTAAAGGCATAATCACTTTAAAAAATGTTCGCAATGTATCTGCACCTAAACTTTGGGATGCTCGAATTAAATTAGTATCAAAACCGGTTAAAGTTGCTGTAACTGTAATCACAACAAATGGTGTTCCTAGTGCTGTGTGCGCAAGAATTAACCCTAAATAACTATGGGTTAGCCCAACTTTTGAATAAAAGAAAAACATTCCTGCTGCTGTAATGATTAAAGGAACAATCATCGGAGAAATTAATATTGCCATAATAGTACCTTTAAATGGCATATGAGGTCTGCTTAAACCCAAAGCAGCAACGGTACCTAAAGTTGTTGCTAAGAGTGTAGCAGCAATTCCAATGATAAAACTATTTCTAGTTCCCAGCATCCACTTATCAGTAACAACCGTTGTATCTCCTATGCTACTAATACCAACCATTTGCCTGTACCATCTAAGAGACCAAGCTTCTGGTTCAAAATTCATAAACTCTCTAGTAAATTCAAAAAATGGTGAGGCGCTAAATGACAAAGGAAGAATTATAAAAATAGGTGCAATTAAAAAGAAAAAAACTAAACCACAATAAAATAAGAAAGAATACCAACCTATTCTTTGTCCTGTTGTTGTATATGATGGTAAAGCCATAATTATCCTAATTTGATATTTTCTATTCCAACTAATTTATTATAAACCCAATATAAAACTGTCATCACTCCTAAAAGAATAGCTCCTAAGGCTGCGCACAGTCCCCAATTTAATGTTGTTTTTAGATGGTAAGCGATCCAATTTCCTATCATTTGCCCATCCTTACCGCCAACCAATTCAGGTGTAATGTAGTATCCAATTGCAAGTATAAATACGAGCATGCAGCCAGCACTAATTCCTGGCACTGAATTTGGCATATAAACTTTCCAAAACGCATGTAAAGGCGAAGCTCCAAGATTTAAAGCTGCTCTCATATAATTTGGTGATATTGTCTTCATAACACTATACAAAGGCAAAACCATAAAAGGTAATAATATTTGCGTCATAACAATTATAGTTGCTGTTTCATTGTACATAAGTTTAAAACGATTCTCGTCAGCAATAATATGAGCCGTTACTAACAAATTATTAAACACACCTTTTTGTTGCAACATGACCATCCATGCTACGGTTCGAACAAGTAACGATGTCCAAAAAGGTAACAACACGCATATCATTAAAAGGTTGCTATATTTTAAAGGTAGCGTTGATAACAAGTAAGAAATTGGATAACCCAATATCAAACAAAAAAACATAACTAAAAGACTTACCTTAAATGTTTTAATCCATGTGTGATTATAAATTCTTCTATTTTCTTTCTGTCTAACTATTTCTTTATTTACATCATATTTTAGATCTACTGCATTCAAATAATATCCTGCAGTTGTAGGATCAACCATCACTCCTAGGGCTTTCCAATATTCTATGTCAGCCCATCTTTTATCGATAGCGATCATCTGCTCTTTGTATGGACCTTCATCAATTTTTTTAAACTTACGTTTTGATTTTTTTAATAAACTTTTCCATCCTGATTTTGCATAATTCATTCGAGTAGTAGCTTTACCTACACTAAAGCCTGAACCTTCTTTTACTTCAAAGAACATTGTTTTATAAAGCTCTTCTGATGGTAAATCTTGTCGATCCCATTTTTTATATTTTTCAAAAGTTTTAGGGAAAACAGTATTGATATAACTATCATCAACACTTCTTACTAGCATATCGCCAATAGGAATTAGAAATGTAATAAGTATAAAAACCAAAAGTGGAGCAACTAAGAGAAACGCTCTTATTTTATTTCTCCTTTCAGATTTTTTAAGACTAACTTTTAAAGGAATTCCGTCTGTAGTTAATATAGATCCTGCTGTTACATCATTCATAATTTCACCTACAAACAAAAAAGGCGAGACTTAAGTCTCGCCTTTTTTTTAAATATTACGAATTATTAGTTACCCTTCCAAGCACCGAATCTTTCTGATACTTCAGCACCGTTATCAGCCCACCAATATGGATCAGCTATAACTGCTTTTTTCAGAACTTTCGGATGAGTTGGCATGTGAGGCATAATATCAATATTACCACCATCTTTTATGAACCAAGGTTCACCTTTTTTGATGATGTTGATACTAGATTTTCTCATAGGACCATATGGAATGTATTTAGCTTGTTCAGCATTCGATTCTGCTGTTGAAGCGTGAGCCATAAACGCAAGTGCTTCGGCTTCATTTCCACCTTTGATCGCTACAAGATATTCTTGCTCAAGAACTGTACCGTCCCAAATGTATTCAAAGTCTTTACCTTCAGAAAGGATAGCAGCACCAATTCTACCGTTGTATGCTAACGCCATAACAACTTCACCGCTTGATACTAATTCAAGTGGTTTAGAACCTGCTGACCAGAATACAACGTGATCTTTAATTGTATCTAGTTTTGCAAATGCTCTGTCAATTCCTTCAGGAGTGCTCATTACATCGTATACTTTACTTGCTTTAACACCGTCAGCAACTAGTGCCATTTCGATTAAAGCGTTCGGCCATGTATGAATACCTCTTTTTCCAGGAAACTTTTTAACATTAAAGAAATCTTTCATGCTTTTTGGTTTCTTGCCTGGAAAAGCTGCTTTGTCATAAAATGCTGTGTAAGCCCAAAAAATTTGTGGAACTACACAATCAGATACCGGTGGAACTACTAGGTCGTTTATAAATTCACTTTGGTCTACTTTTACAAATAAACCTTCATCACAACCCGTAATCGCTTGGTCAGGAAGAACGTCTACCACATCCCAAGTTACGTTTCCGGCTTCTACTTGAGCTTTGATTTCTCCAAGACCACCATTGTAGTTTTCAACAGTAATTGAAGAACCTTTGCTATAAGTATCTATGTAAGCTTTTTGTTGACTCGCTGTATAAGCTCCACCCCATGATACGAACGTAATGTCAGCATATGCTGAAGATGTAAACGCCATTACGATCAATCCAAGGAAAGTAGCTTTTATAAGTTTAAACATATTTACCCTCTTTTTATTGATTAATTATACGTATAAGTCGCAAATTAAAACAAATTGAGAAAGTACTGTAAACTAAAAAATTTTAAATTAACCTAGGTCTAATGCCCTTGAATCGCTAGCTTTCCATGAAAGTTTCACAGAAGCGCCTTCTTTAAGGTTTGCGCCCTTATAAGAATTTGGAACTTTTACTATAAATTGGTCATTTCCACAAACTTCAACTCTAGTTCGAATATGATCGCCCAAATAAATTAGCTCTTTAACTTTTGCATTAAAAGAATTTTCAAAATTGCTGTCTGGTGAATTAATCTCAACTCTTTCTGGACGTAATGATACAGTCGAACGGTCCCCAACGGAATTAACATTTATTTTTAAAGAAGTAATATCATCACCTTGATCAGTAGTTACCACGCAATTTTTTCCATTAATAGATTTTACTTTTCCTTTAAGCTGATTGTTTTCTCCAATAAAGTTTGCAACAAATGCATTTTCAGGTTTTTCATACAAAACATCTGGTGATGATATTTGTTGAATTTTTCCGTCATTAAATACTGCTATACGATTTGACATCGTTAACGCTTCGCTTTGATCGTGAGTAACATAAACAACTGTAATTCCAATTCTCTCATGAATATGTTTAATTTCATATTGCATTTGTTCACGAAGTTTTTTATCAAGCGCTCCTAATGGTTCGTCCATTAAAACTAATCTTGGTTCAAATACTAAAGATCTTGCTAAAGCAACACGTTGTTGCTGGCCTCCTGACAATTGTAGTGGCATACGATTTCCAAAATCTCCTAGCTCTACCATATCCAAAGTTTTTTTTACTTTTTCTTCAATATCAGATTTGTTTAATTTTCTAACTTCAAGTGGAAAAGCAAGATTCTCATTTACTGTTAAATGTGGAAATAATGCATAGTTTTGAAACACCATGCCAATTCCTCTTTTATTAGGAGGAATTTTATTAATAGCCTCTCCTTCTAAATATATTTCTCCACTAGTTGGAGTTTCAAATCCGGCTAGCATCATTAATGTAGTAGTTTTTCCAGAACCAGAGGGTCCCAACATAGTAAGAAATTCTCCTTTTGGAATATCTACATTAAGATCTTTAACAACGAGTATTTCGCCGTCATAACTTTTGTCTACTTTATCAAATTTTACAAAACTATCTGAAGTTGCCATAAGCTGAAATATTAAGCATTTGTTAAAATTTATTTCAAGGTATTTATACCTTGATATGCAATTCTCTAGAGAAATTGCAGAATAATTCTGAACCTTTTTCAGTGACTCTCACAGACTCGCTTGCTTCAACGCCCCAATCACCAAATTGCATAACTGCTATCATGTGAAAAGTAACGTTAGGTTGCAAAAGAGTTTTATCTCCCTTTGATATATTTAGTGTCTGTTCCCCCCAATCTGGAGGATAGCCAATGCCAATTGAGTACCCGGTTCTTGATTCTTTTTTTATGCCATATTTATCTAAAACTCCCCAAAATTTTTGAGCAACATCATCAGCTGTATTTCCCGGTTTAGTAACCGAAATTCCAGCATCCAATGCTTCGTTGGTTGCTTTCATTGTGTCTATTTTTTTTTGATTTTTTTCTCCTAAGAGCACTGTTCTAGCCATAGGACAATGATATCTTTTATGAACTCCGGATATTTCAATAATAGTTGCTTCTCCTTTAACAAACTTATCTTCTGTGGCTGTTAAATGTGAAGCAGAAGTTCCTTTTCCAGTAGGTAGTAAAGTAGCGATACTAGGATAATCTCCTCCGAATTCTGGTGTTCCTTTAAACAAAGTTTTTTGAATTTCCCCAACAACATCACATTGTCTAACACCAGGATTAATGCTTTCAAAAGCTGTTTTCATTCCTTTTTCAGTTATACGTGCTGCTGACTGCATTAACTTTATTTCAGATTCTGATTTAACAACTCTCACCCAGTTTACCAAACGCTTTGCATCTTTAATTTTTGCATTTGGTAAACCTTTTTTTATTGTCTCATAACAAAATGCTGTAAAATAATGGCTGTCCATTTCAAGACCAACATTTGATTTATCCCATTTTCTTTTCTTAATTATTTCCGTTAAATATTGGTAAGGATGTAATGGCCACGTATGAATATATTTTTCATCGTAAGCAATAATATTTTTATGTTCAACATAAGTTTTTATGTAGCCTCCTCCTGCATCCTGTGCTCTTAGGAAGCAAATTGGTTCATCTTCGTTAATATGAACCAAAACACATTGCGCATAATAAAAAGACCATGCATCATAACCAGTTAAATAGTTCATGTTAGATGGATCGTGAGAAATTAATAAATCAATACCTTGTTTTTGCATTGAATCTTTAACTTTTTTTAATCTTTCTTTGTATTCTTTTTTTTCAAAAAGCATTTTATTTCCTTAAAAGTTTTCCGTATCCTTTTACTGGAGATTTGTAGCCAACTGACCTTATAGTATCCCAAATTAAAGTTTGATTGCTGGATAAAACTAATTTTTTTATTTTTTTTTCAACCTCTTCAAGAATTTCTAAAACAGGAAGTGCAGTGCAAGATATAAAAGCGCATCTGCATCACTTATATTTAATTTAATTAAAGTTTCTAATAAATATTTAGGATCTACACTGGCTATGTCTTCATCTAAATCGATGTTAAAAGTGCTAAATGATATAATGTTTATATTTTTTCTATTAAAATATTCTAAAATTGTTTTATTTACAGATTCTGGATATGGAGTAAATAAAGCAATCTTTTTTACATTCATCTCTTTAAAAGCTTTCAGAGCAGAAGTAATCGGGGTTGAAACATAACAGTCTGGTTTGGCTAATTGAATTTTTTCTTTAACTTTTTCTGCTCCTATAGCTATCGTTCCTGATGTACAAGCATAAGCTACCGTATTTATTTTTTGACCAGGTAGAATTTTTTCAGTAACTGGCTCTATTTGATCATACATTTTTAAAAGATTTTCTTTAGTTAAAGGATTTTCATTATGAATACGATTTACAAATAAATCTAAAGGCAACTTTTGACAAATAGATTGAAAATCGTTTTCTATTGTAAGGTCAGTTGAAAGTGCAAGTAAGCCTATTTTTGGATTTATTTTTTTTTTAAACTTTGGTTTTATATAATTTGATTTAATGTTCATTATTGTTTAGGAAAATAATCTTCACATTTGCCTTCTCTATATACATCGGTAGTGCTACAATGTAGACCTCCTCCAAAAGGATAAACGTCTCGAAAATCAACTTCGATAACTTCCATACCTAGTTTGCTTAGTTGTTCAGCTTGATAAACTTCACTTTTTTCAACACATACAGTTTTTGGATCAAGAACCAAAATATTCATTGATAACCATACTGATGAAAAGCATAAAGGTGGTGGTTTATTATGGGCTGGCTGAGCTGCATCAACTATTTTCCAGTCATTTTTTTCAAAAATTTTTCTTTGTTCTGAAGGCAAGCGTCTATTAGGATTATTTATTATTAAACCTGGTTTTAAAACATTAAAAGTAGCATCAATATGAATTGGGTATGGATCTCCTGGAAAATTAAGAGCATGTATTCTATGATTTGGAAAATGTCTTCTTAACCAATCAATGCCCTTTAAATTTGTTGTAAAACCGTGTTGAACCATTAGGTCTTTTCCAAATCTTAGCACATCAGCTGCATCAAATAAAAATTCTTCTTCCGTTGTTACAAAAAACTTTTTAGCCGTCCATTCCAATCTTTTTTGAACACCAATTTTGTCAGACAAATAATCTAAATGAAAACTTTTATCTGTTAATCTAGGTTTTGGCGCTGACTCATGACGCATTTCTGGATCTTCTTCGTAATATTGTTTTAAAAGCGGCCTATAGTTAAGGTATTCAAAAAATCTACATCTGTAGCTCATCGTGGCTTCTAACATTTCTTTTCCAACTGTTAAAATTATATCTCTAGCCGGCATAGTTCCAAACATACTTTTGGTTTTCCAATCTGGCGTGGCTATGGGTTGAGTAAAATTAAGTGGAGTTGGACGATCAACTTTTATACCTCTTTTTTTTAAAAGATTAGCAAAATTTTCGAGCAATTCATTTGCACGATCAATAGTTTCTTTTGGTCTTACACCAAATTGACCTCGCATATCTGAATCTTCTGGAACTTTTCCATCAACTGCGGG
>CACEPH010000012.1 GCA_902561465.1 uncultured Pelagibacteraceae bacterium | reverse complement strand
AATGTGAGAAAAATTGTCAGTCTAGATAAAATCACCAAACAAAATTATTCTAATGTTGAAATTCAAATAAATAGTGCTGAACATTTAGAGAAATTATATGAGATTATTAAGCACAAGGGAGATTCTAAGATAAAAATTTCTATTCAAAAAGAAGAGAAAAATTATTTATTTGAACTCAAAGATAGAAGAAAATTTGATTACGAAACTTTAAAACACTTAAATAAAGAGCATTATATAAAGAAAATAAATCTTTAATTCGTATTGAATTTTGATGATTTAAACTGTAGAACTTCACACAAAATACGCACACAGTTTTTGGTTGTAAAACCTCCGGTCCTTAAGTGGAAAAAATTGTGGTGGAATAACCGGGAAATTATGAAATTACCAAGTGTTACAATTAAAAATTTATTAGAAGCAGGCGTTCATCTAGGACACAAAACTTTTCGTTGGAACCCGAAAATGAATAAGTTCATTTTTGGTTCAAAAAACTCAATCCATATAATTGATTTAGTTCAAACATTAGAATTAATAAATGCAGCATTACAACAAATACATGCTTGCATTACTTCTGGGGGTAAAATTTTATTTGTATCAACTAAAAAACAAGCAGCAGCTTCCATTGCAAATTTAGCAAAAGATACTTCTCAATTTTATGTCAATCATAGGTGGCTAGGAGGAATGCTTACAAATTGGAAGACCATTTCAAATTCAATAAAGCGTTATAAGAAACTTACTATAGATTTAAAAAATGAAAATACTGGTTTTACTAAAAAAGAGATTTTAAAAATGGGTATACAAAGAGATAAACTTGAGAGGTCTCTTGGTGGAATAGCAGAAATGAAAAAAATTCCTGATATGATTTTTGTTATAGATACAAACATAGAAGAGTTGGCTGTTAAAGAAGCTTTAAAATTAAACATTCCTATAGTTGCAATACTTGATACAAACTCTGACCCAGTAGGAATAAATTATCCAATACCTGGTAATGATGATGCTAGAAGAGCAATAAATTTGTATTGTGATTTAATAAAACAAACAATAGTGGATGCACAAACAAACATTCCTCAAGTTGAAGTTTTTGATGATAAAAAAAATGGTGCAATAGATTCAAAAATTGTGGTTAAAAATGAGCCAAAGAAATTAGCGACCAAAAAAAAAGGAAAAGATAAAAACAGTAAAAAAAATATCTAAATCTATTCTATCGAAAGTTAAGTCATTAACACAAAAAAAAGATAAATAGAATTTTTAATCATGTCTCAAGGTAGCATACTAGACAAAGTCAAAAAATTAAGAGAATTAACCGGCGTAGGATTTAAAGATTGTAAAATTGCTATAGATGAAAATGCTGGTGACATTGAAAAATCAATAGAATTTTTAAGAAAAAAGGGAATTGCTAAGGCAAGTAAAAAAATGGAGAGAGTAGCTGCAGATGGATTAATTTCTATCTCAGAGGATAAAAATAAATTTTCAATTATAGAGATAAACAGTGAAACAGATTTTGTCGCAAAAAATAATGAATTTATTAATTTTGTTGAAGAAATTTCTAAATTGGCATTGTTAAATTCGGGAAATATGAAAGATATATTAGTTTCAAAAATGCAAAACAAAAAAACAGTTGAAGAAAATCTCATCTCTATTATTTCTAAGATTGGTGAAAAGATTACCTTGAGAAGAAGTGATTGTCTTGAATCAGATAAATTTATTAACTTTTCTTATACTCATTTAACGGTTAAAAAAAATTTAGGAAAAATTGGTGTTCTATTAAGTTTAGACAGTAATATGAAACGTGAAGATCTTTCAGAATTTGGCAAACAATTAGCAATGCATGTTGCTGCCTCTTCACCTCTGGGGGTAGATAAGGATGATTTGGATCAAAATATATTGAATAAAGAAAAAGAAATAATCACTGAAGAATTGAAAAATAGCGGAAAGGATAATAAAATTATAGATAAAATTGCAACTGGTAAATTAAATAAATTTATTTCAGACAATACGCTAATGAATCAAGAATGGATAATGGAACCTAAAAAAAGAGTGAAAGATATTTTAAAACAAGTTGCTGGAAAAAATAAACTTACAATAAAAAGGTTTATTAGATTTAAAGTAGGAGAAGGGGTTTAGATATAATGACTTCTGAAGAAACAATTAAAAATTGCAATTCTAAAATGAAAAAGGCTTTCAGTGTATTTAATCAAGAATTAGCTTCTTTAAGAACTGGAAGAGCAAATCCCGCGATGCTGGACATAATTAAAGTAGAAGTTTACGGACAAAAAATGTCAATTAATCAATTGGCAACAATATCTACACCAGAACCTAGGCTCATTACTGTACAAGTTTGGGATCAAAATAATGTTTCATTAATAGATTCTGCAATCCAAAAATCAAATCTTGGTATTAATCCTCAAATAGATGGTCAATTAATGAGAATACCAATACCCAGCCTGAATGAAGAAAGAAGAAATGAGTTAAAAAAAATAATGGGTAGTTTGGCTGAGAAAGCTAAGGTTTCTATAAGAAATATAAGAAGAGAAGCAAACGATAAGTTAAAAAAAGATCTTAAAGAAAAAATAATTGGTGAGGATGAATGTAAAAATTCGGAAAAAAAAATACAAAATTTAACAGACGAGCAAATAGCTGAATTAGAAAAAAAATTACAGGACAAAGAAAAAGAAGTAATGACAGTATGAACAAATTAAACCATGTCGCTATTATTATGGATGGAAACGGGCGATGGGGTTTAAAAAAAAATAAAACCAGGAATTACGGACATCTTAAAGGTATAAATGCTGTAGAAACAGTTATTAAAGAATCAATAAAAAACAAAATACCTTTTTTAACTTTATATACTTTTTCAACTGAAAATTGGAAAAGGCCAGAAAGTGAAATAAATTTTCTTTTTGATTTAATCAGAAAATCATTGAAAAAAAAATTAAGCAAAATTATAAAACAGGGAATTAAAATTAATGTTATAGGCAGAAATAAAGGTTTACCTGAGGATATTAAGAAAACTGTTAAATTTATTCAAAATAGAACGTCAAAAAATAAAACTATTACTTTAAATCTAGCTTTAAATTATGGCTCAAAGGAAGAGATGATCAATGCATTTAAAAGGCTTTCAATTAAAAAAAATGTAAAAATAAATATTAATAATTTCGAAAATTTACTTTATACCAAAAACATACCAGATCCAGAAATTTTAATTAGAACAGGAGGAACCAAGAGATTAAGCAATTTTTTATTGTGGCAAATAGCTTATACAGAAATATTTTTTATTGATAAATTATGGCCAGATTTTAATGAAAGTGATTATAATAAAATATTAAAAGAATTTTATAAAATAAAAAGAAATTTTGGCAATATATGAACAATTTACAAAAAAGAATCTTAACATCATTTATAATTCTGCCTCTATCAATTTTCTTTGTGGTGAAGGGTGGGTATTTTTTAACTTTTTTTTTAATTTTTATTTTTTTTGCAGGAATACATGAATTATTTTCATCATTTAAAAAAACAACAACTATAATATTTTTATGTTTAACATTAATTCTTTCTCTTTTTTCAATTTATTTTCTCAGAGAAGAATCAGCAATCTTACTTTATTTAGCTATAGCTGTTCCTATAAGCTCAGATATTGGTGGATATGTTTTTGGCAAAATTTTTAAGTGGAAAAAGTTAACTAAAATAAGTCCTAAAAAAACTATTTCAGGAGTTTTCGGGTCATATTTCTTTTCAATTGTTTGCTTATATATTTTTTTTGAAACATATGATGTCATTTCACAAGAAGTTGGTTTTAGAGAATTATTAATAACAATAATTTTTTCTTCTGTAGCTCAAATTGGTGATTTAGGAATTTCTTATTTTAAAAGATTAGAAAAAATTAAAGATACTGGAAAAATTCTACCAGGCCATGGAGGTATCTTTGATCGTATTGATGGTTTGATGTTTGTAGTTATATTGGCTTTCATTATAAACTTCTTTAAAATATGAAAAAAAAAATTGCAATACTTGGATCTACAGGTTCTATAGGAAAATCAACACTAGAAGTAATTAAAAAAGATAAAAATAATTTTGATGTTGTTTTGTTAACCGCAAATAATAATTACAAGCAACTTATTAAACAAGCAAAAGAATTTAAGGCAAAAAATGTTTTAATAAAAAATAATAAATTTTATTTAAAGGTAAAAAAATCATTAAAAAATACTAAAGTTTATTTTGGAGACGTATCCATAAAAAAAATAGTGAATAAAAGATTAGATTATACAATGTCTGCCGTAGTTGGTTTAGCAGGTTTACAACCAACAATTGATGCAGTTAAAATTAGCAAAACTGTAGCTATAGCAAATAAAGAAGCAATTATTTGTGGTTGGGATATTTTATCTCAATTAATAAAAAAATATAAAACAGAATTTGTTCCAGTTGATTCTGAGCATTTTTCAATAATGGAACTCACAAAAGGTCTTAGCAATGATAAGGTTGAAGAAATTATTATTACTGCATCTGGCGGTCCCTTTTTAAACTCTTCAATTAATAAATTAAAAAAAATTAAACCTGAACAAGCTATCAAACATCCCAATTGGAAAATGGGTAAAAAAATTTCTGTTGATTCTGCAACATTAATGAATAAAGTTTTTGAAGTAATCGAAGCCCATAAACTTTTTAATTTTCATAAATCAAAATATAAAATAATGATACATCCTCAATCATATGTTCATTCTATAATTAGATTCAAAAATGGTCTTACAAAAATGATTTTATATGATACTGATATGAAAATACCAATTTCCAATACAATTTATAAGAATAGTATTTTTAAAAAAAATAATATCAAAATTAATGATTTAAATAATCTTAACTTTCAAACTATAAATCCAAATAATTTTCCTTCTATTAAACTTCTGAATAAATGTTTTAATTTAGGTCCATCTACACCTATAATAGTAAATGCAGCAAACGAAGTTTTAGTAGATTTATTTTTAAAAAGAAAAATTAATTTTCTAGATATTGTCAAAACAATAAATAAAATTTTAAAGGGAAAAAATTTTAGGAAATACGCCAAAATGAAACCAAAGTCTCTAAAAGATATTAAAATAGCTGATAATTGGGCCAGATTGAAAACTATCAATATGTGTGTAAGATAAATTTTATGCGTTGTTTTAGAAAAATATTTGCTTCAATCCTTTTGTTTTTAATTTTTTTTAATTTAAATGCTTTTGCTGAAGTAGTTAAAAAAATTGAAGTTACAGGAAATGATAGAGTTTCAAAGGAAACGATCGTTGTTTTTGGAGATATCATTATTGGTAAAGATTATGAAATTTCTGATGTCAACACATTAATCAAAAAACTTTATGATACTACTTTATTTTCAAATATTTCAGTTAATATAAAAAACAATGTTCTAAGTATCGTAGTTAAAGAGAATCCAATGATTAACAAAGTAAATCTTGAAGGAGAAAAGGCTAAAAAATTTAAAGAAAAAATTCTAGAAATGTTATCACTAAGAGCAAATGCTTCTTTTATAGAAGCTAATATTACTAGCGATATTAATTTAATGAAAGAATTTTACAGAAGTTTAGGTTATTATTTTGTAAAAATTGAAACTGAGATTGTAAGATTAGACAAAAATAGAGTTAATATATCTTTTCTTATAAATAAAGGTAAAAAAGCTAAAATTGCTAAGATATATTTTTTAGGTGAAAAAAAAATTAGAGAGAAAAAATTAAGAGATGTTATTACCTCCCAAGAAGCTACGTTTTGGAAATTTATTTCAAGAAATGTTTATTTAAGTAAAGAAAGAATTGAATTAGACAAAAGATTACTAAAAAATTATTATAGAAATAAAGGTTACTATGAAGTTAGTGTGAAATCTACAAATGTCGAATTCGCTGAAGGCGAAGGATTTGTTTTAACTTATAATATTAATGCTGGAAAAAGATATAAATTTAGAAAAGTTTTTGCAAATGTTTCTGAATCTCTTGAAAAAGAAGCCTTTGTTTCTTTAGAAAATGAATTTGATAAATTGGTAGGAAAATATTATTCCCAAAGAAAATTAAAAAGAGTATTAGACAAAATCGATAAATTAAGTGAGCAAAAAGAATTACAATTTATTAATCACAACATAGAAGAAACTCTGGATGGTGATAGTGTAGAAGTTAAAATCAATATTTTTGAAGGTCAAAAAATTATAATAGAAAGAATAAATATTGTTGGAAATTCTGTTACTAACGATTCAGTAATTAGAAGTGCTCTTATAGTTGATGAAGGCGATCCATTTAGCACTCTTCTTGTAAATAAATCTATTAATGAAATTAAAGCTAGAAGAATTTTTGGAAAAGTGAAGCATGAAGTTTTGCCAGGCTCCTCAGACGATCTAAAAATTTTAGAAATAAGCGTTGAAGAAAAAGCTACTGGAGAAATTTTAGCTGGAGCTGGAATCGGTACCGATGGAACTAGCTTTCAATTTTCTGTAAAAGAAAACAATTGGTTGGGAAGAGGTATTAAATTGGAATCTCAATTAAATCTTTCTGAAGAAAAAGTAAGTGGTAACATTTATGTAATTAATCCAAATTATAATTATACTGGAAATTCTGTAAATGCTTCTCTTGAAGTTTCATCAACTGATAGATCTAATTCATCGGGTTTTAAAAGTTCCAAAACTGGTTTTGATTTAGGTACATCTTTCGAACAGTATGAGAATTTTTATATTTCTCCTAATTTATCACTCGCATTTGAAGATATTGAAGTTGATTCTACAGCATCAGACGCTGTTAAAAATATGGAAGGAAATTTTTTCAATTCTGACTTAGGGTATGCACTTACAGTTGATAAAAGAAACCAAAGCTTTAGACCTACCGAAGGTTATAAAACTACTTTTAGACAATCACTTCCTATAATTCAAGATTCCTCATCTATTTTAAATGGTTTAGATGTTAGTGCTTATCATGACTTTTCAGAAGATTTAATAGGATCTTTAAAGTTTCATTCTAGAGCAATTAGCGGAATTGATGGAGATGTTAGGTTAACAAGCAGATTATATATACCTAGAAAAAGATTACGTGGATTTAACACATATAAAGTTGGCCCAAAGGATGGTGATGATTACATAGGAGGTAACTATACAACTGCTTTAAGTGCTGAAGCACAGCTTCCAAATCTTTTACCAGAGTCCTACAGAACAGATTTTAGTTTCTTTTTAGATACAGCTAACGTGTGGGGAGTAGACTATACTAGCGTTGATGAAACAAATAAGGTTAGATCATCAATTGGTTTAAGTGCAAATGTTTTTACTACAATTGGACCTCTTAGCTTTACAGTAGCACAAAACCTATCAAAAGCCACTAACGATGAAACAGAGACGTTTAATTTTAGACTTGGAACGTCATTTTAATGTTAATGAAACATTTTGTAAAATTTTTTGTAGTTACTTTTTTATTAATGTTTTGTACAGGTGTTTCGGCTGAACAGAAAATCGTATTTTTAGATTTAGCATATGTTTTAAATAATAGTAAGGCAGGAAAGGGGAGCCCAAGATTATCTAAAAAAAACATATAACGACAATTTAAAAAAGTATATGGATATGGAAAAAGCACTTAAAAAAGAAGAGCAAGATTTACTAGCGAAAAAAACAGTTTTAAGTAAAGAAGAATATGCAAAAAAGAGTGATACTCTAAGAAAAAAAGTTATAGATTTTCAATCACAAAGAAGAGTTTCGCTAGATAAAATAGCTACTCAAAGATCTGAATCTAGAGCCATTTTAATTAAAAATGTAGATCCAATCTTGCAAACTTATATGAAAGAAAATGATATTTCTATAGTCATAGACAAAAAAACTATACTTGGTGGAAAACCAGAAACTGATATTACAAAAATTATTGTCGAGAAATTAGATAAGGTGCTTCCATCACTCAACTTAAAATAAAATGTCAGAAAAACATTTTTTTGAAAAAAAGGGACCTTTCCCTTTAAGAGAAATAGTGAAGATTATTGGATCTAATTCAAATTTTTCCATGAAAGAAAATTTTGAAATACATAACTTTGAATCTTTGGACAAAGCAAACAGTAATGATATGACTTTTTTAAATTCAAGCAAATATCAAGATTTATCTAAAAAAACCAAAGCCGCTGCCTGCATTACCACTTCAGGCCTTTCAAAATTTCTTCCAGAAAAATGCATAAAGCTCGATGTTAAAAATGTCCTTTTTGCTGTAACACAAGTCGCTAAAATGTTTTATCCAAATGCTGATATGGATTGTCCTGATAAAAATTTATCCGACATAAAAAATTTGAGAAAATTATATCCTCATGTAACATTCGGTATAAATGTCCTTGTTGGAAAAAATGTTAAAATTGGAAAAAATTCTCAAATATCTAGCAATAGTATAATTGAGAGTAACGTTGAAATTGGTGAAAACTGTATAATTGGTTCTTTTGTAACAATCAGAAATTCATTAATTTCAAACAATGTTTATATTCAAGATGGATCAAAAATTGGAGTAAAAGGTTTTGGTTTTATACCTAATAAAAATAAAAATACAAGAACCCCTCATGTTGGTAAAGTTATTTTAGAGGAAGGTGTGGAGATAGGAGCTAATAGTACAATTGATAGAGGTTCTTTAACAAATACTGTAATTGGCAAAAACACTTTTATTGATAATCAAGTTCATATTGCACACAATGTAAAAATTGGAAGTAATTGTATGATAGCTGGACAAGTTGGATTTGCTGGTAGTACTGTAGTTGGAAATAATGTAGTCATAGGAGGACAGGCAGGTGTATCGGGACATCTTCGGATTGGAAATAATGTAAAAATTGGAGGAGGAAGCGGAGTAATAAATGATATTCCTGATAACCTTCAGGTAATGGGATATCCTGCAGTAACATTAAAAGAATTTATTAAAAATAGAAAAAACAAATGAAAAGCGATTCAATAGATAAAAAAAAAATAGAAAGTTTACTGCCACATAGAGAGCCCATGTTATTAATTGAAAAATTAATAAATATAGTTCATTTGAAATCTGCTACAGCTATAGTAAATGTGAGAAAAGATTCTTTTTTCGTTCAAGGTCATTTTCCTGATCAACCAGTTATGCCTGGAGTGTTAATTGTGGAAGCTTTTGGTCAAGCTGCAGCTGCACTGACCGCTTATGGTGTTGATCCAAAAGAATATGAAAATAAACTAGTTTATTTAATGAGTGTTGAAAAAGCGCGGTTTAGAAACCCCGTTTTACCAAATTGTGAACTCCACTTAGATATTGAAGCTGTAAGATCACATGGACGAGTATGGAAATACAAAGGTGTAGCGAAAGTAGAAGGAAAAACAATGGCTGATGCACAATGGTCGGCCACTATCGTGGATAGAAATAAATGATACATAACTCAAGTGTTATAGATAAAAAAGCAAAAATTGGAGAGAAGGTAAAAATTGGACCTTTTTGTTTTATAGGATCCGATGTTGAAATTAGCGATAATGTAGAATTGATTTCAAATGTTCATATTGAAGGAAATACAAAAATAGGAAAAGGAAGTAAAATATTTCCTTTTGCTAGCATAGGGACTCAACCTCAAGACTTAAAGTATAAAGGAGAATCTAACAGTCTTGAGATTGGAGAAAATAATATAATTAGAGAATATGTAACAATTAATCCTGGTACTCAAGGTGGAGGAGGAAAAACTCTTATTGGAAATAATTGTCTACTGATGATTTCATCTCATGTTGCGCATGATTGTAATATTGGAAATGATGTAGTGATAGCTAACAACGTTCCTTTAGGCGGGCATGTTACAATAGAAGATTCAGTTGTTATAGGTGGTAATTCTGCAGTTCAACAATTTACAAGAATAGGAAGATTAGCAATGATAGGCGGAATGACAGGAGTTTTAAAAGACGTAATTCCATTTGGTTTGTCTTTTGGAAATAGAAATTATTTGAGAGGAATCAATCTTATAGGTCTAAAAAGAAAAAAATATGAAAATAAAAAAATAATGGAATTGGACTCAGCATTTAAGAAAATTTTTTCTTCGAAAAATCTTCACGAAAATTTAAGTAAAATTAATGGTGAATATAAAGGAAATGATTTAGTTGCAGAGGTTATAAATTTTATATCAAAAGATAAAAAAAGACCTATTTGCACACCGCATTCTGAATAATGATTGGTTTAATATTTGGGGAAACACATTTTCCAATTCAAATTTTAAAAAAGATAAAAAAAAGACATTTAAAATATTTAATAATCGACCTAACTAAGGGAAAGTTTAAAAAGGATAATCATTCTTTTAATGTTTCTATAGGTCAATTTGGTAAAATTATTAAAATATTAAAAGAAAATAAATGCAAAAAAGTTCTTTTTGCTGGGAAAGTTAAAAAACCAAATTTTTCTAAACTTAAGTTAGATCTTAAAGGTATTTATTATATTCCAAGAATTATCAAAAGCTCTAAGCTTGGAGACGCAGCTATACTTAAAGAAATCATAAAAATATTAAGCTATGAAAAAATTAGAACGGTCAGTTCATTAACTTTTAATCCTGAATTAACTTTAAAAAAAGGGATTTATTCTAAAATAAAACCTAACGAAAAAGATAAAGAGGATATTAAGAAAGCTATTACAACATTAAATAGATTAGGGAAATATACTTTTAGTCAAGGTGCAGTTGTTAGAAATAAAAAAGTGATTGCTATTGAAGGAAAGAAAGGCACTCAAAAAATGCTTATGCAATGTAAAAGCAAAAAATTTAAGAACAAAGGTGTCTTAGTTAAGTTTCCAAAGAAAAAACAAGACCTAAGAGTTGATTTGCCTACTGTAGGTTATAAAACCTTAACTCAGTGCAAATATGCTGGACTTAAGGGAATAGTTTTAAAAAGTAATCGAAATGTTTTTTTAGAAAGAAAAAAATGTATCAACTTTGCTAATAAAAACAAAATGTTTATTGCAGCAAAATGAAAAAGATATTTGTATTAACTGGTGAACCATCTGGAGATAAACTAGCTTCAAAAGTTATTTCTCAACTTAAGAGATCAAGATCAGATATTGAATATTTGTCTGTTGGTGGAGAACATTTAAAAGCTTTAGGAATCAAGTCTCTTTATGATTTAAAAGAAGTTACATATCTTGGTTTTACAAAAGTTCTATTAAATGTTTTTAAAATTAAGAGTAAAATTAACGAAACAGTAAAAGAAATTCTTAAATTTGAACCTGATATTTTATTTTCAGTAGATAGCCCTGATTTTACTTTACGTGTAGCCAAAGAAGTAAAAAAAAAGAATTCAAAAATAAAAACAGTTCATTTTGTTGCTCCACAGGTTTGGGTTTGGAGAGAACATAGAGTTAAAAAACTCAAATCTTTTTTGGATCATATTTTATTACTGTTTCCTTTTGAAAAAAAATATTTTGACAAAGAGGGTATCCAGTCAACTTTTATAGGTCATCCTTTATTAGAAGATAATGGAGAAAGTAAACTTGATATCAGTCAAACAATTAAAGAAAACAAAAAGATTTTTTCCATCTTTCCAGGAAGCAGATTATCTGAAATTAATGTATTAATTCCAATTTTATTTGAATTCGTTAAAAAGATGAACAATAAATATAAAGATTTATTTTTTATTTTCCATACTACAACTGTACACGTTCAATTAATACAAAATCTTCTGCTCAAAAAAGGATTTAAAAATTGCGGTGCAATAGGAGATGAAAAAATAAAGACCCACATACTTAAATCTTCTATGTTTGCTGTAGCTAAATCTGGAACGATCTCCTTGGAGATTTGTAATGCTAAAATACCATCAATAATTATTTATAAAATGGGAATGATAAACTTTTTTATTGTTAAAATGTTGGTGAAAGTTAAATTTGCAAATATTATTAATATTGCCGCTAACGAAGAAATAATTCCTGAATTATTACAATCTAATTGTAATCCAACTAATCTTTATAATTCAGTTAATAAACTTTTAAGTGACAAACTTGCATTAGAGAAACAAGTAACAAAATCTCAAGAAATAATTAAGAATTTTAAGACTGATAGATCTTCTGAAATTGCACAATCGATTATAGAAAGCTATTTTTAATTTTTTAGTCTTTTAATAACTACATCTTTATTAAGAGAAAGAATAATATTGTAGATGCCGGGACCAAATCTAGAACCTGTTAAAACAATTCTTAAGGGTTGACCGACACCTTTAAAATTTGTTTTATGTTTATCAATTAATCCATTCACAGTTTTTTCTAGATTTTCTTTGGTAATTTTTGACATTTTTTCAAATTCATTAAGAAAATCTTTTACAATATTTTTAGAAGAATTGTCTAAAAGTTTAAAATCCTCAGCGGATATTTCAATATTATCTTTGAGTATGTATTCTGAGTTTTTATAAATATCCTCAAGAGTTTTTGCTTTATTTTTTAAGAAATTTATGGATTTTATAAGAGTTTCTTCCTTAGATGTATCAATGCTTTTTTTATATTTTTGAGAATAAATTTTTAAAAATTTAAACAATATTTTCTCATCCATGTGTTTAATATAGTGTTCGTTTATAGAAAGTATTCTAGACATATCTAATTTTGACGGAGATTTTCCAATACCTTTTAAATTAAAAAGATTGATACTTTCATCAAGACTAAAAATTTCTTTATCTTTATGAGACCAACCTAGACGTAAAAGATAATTTCTTAATGCATCAGACAAAATTCCAATCTTTATGTAATCATCTATAGTTGAAGCTTTATCTCTTTTAGAAAGCTTAGATCCTTTTTCGCTATGAATAAGTGGTATATGGGCAAATTCTGGTACATTCCATTTCATTGCTTCATAGATTTGTTTTTGTTTAAAAGTATTTATTTTGTGATCGTCACCTCTGATTACATGTGTTATATTCATTAGATGATCATCAACTACGGCAGATAATTGATAGGTTGGAGATCCATCTTGCCTTAAGATTATAAAATCCTCGATAATAGAATTTCCAATGTTTATTTCACCCTGAACAAGATCTTTAACAACTGAATTTCCAGAAATTTTACTTTTAAACCTAATTACAGGTTTTATATTTTGTGGAATTTTAAGATCTTTTGGATCTCTCCATTTTCTATTGTATACATATGCTATTCCCTTTTTCTTACATTTTTCTTTTTGTTCTTTAATCTCTTCTTCAGAACAATAACATTTATAAGCAAAGTCATTTTTTAAAAGCTCTTCAGCAATTTCTTTATGTTTGTTTATATTTTTTGACTGTATATATTCTTTATCATCATGGTATACTCCAATCCAATTTAGAGAGTCTATAATTTGTTTTTTATATTCTTCTTTAGATCTTTCTTTATCAGTATCTTCAATTCTTAAATAAAATTTACCTTTATTATTTTTCGAAAATAACCAGTTAAAAAGAGCTGTTCTGACTCCACCAATATGCAGCGGGCCAGTAGGAGAGGGAGCAAATCTTGTTGCTACTTTACTCATGAAATATTATTAGACTATTTTATTGGAAGTTTCTATACAAAGATACTAGAACACCTTGCACTTTTACTCTATCAGGACCAAAAATTTTAGTTTCATATCTTTTGTTTGCACTTTCAAGAGCTACTACTTTACCTTTTTTTCTTATTCTTTTTAGCATTGCTTCATGATCATCAATTAAAGCCACAACTATTTGACCGTTATTAGCTGTGTTAGCTTTTTTTACAATAACAGTATCACCGTCATTTATTCCAGCTTCTATCATTGAGTCACCAGAAACCTTTAAACCGAAATGATCACCATTTTTGCTTAACTCTTCAGGTATTGCTACTCTACTAACTTCGTTTTGAATAGCTTCTATGGGAGTACCGGCAGCTATTTGTCCTAATACAGGAATTTCATGTACACTCTTTTTAGCTTTAGTATCTAGTCCTCCTTTTATTACACTAGGTGAAAAAGAGTTATAAATATCATTTGCGCTTGCCGTTTCAGGAAGCTTTAACACTTCCAAAGCTCTTGCTTTATGCGCCAATCTTTTAATAAAACCTCTTTCCTCAAGAGCCGAAATTAATCTATGGATGCCAGACTTTGATTTAAGATTTAGAGAATTTTTCATCTCCTCATAGGAAGGAGAAACACCTGTAGATCTAATTTTCTTATTAATAAATAAAAGTAAATTTTTTTGTTTTTTAGTTAACATAGAACAAATATCGTACATTTACTGTTCTACAAAAGTTCTTTTGATTTAACAACCTATTAAAAACCAATAAAAACAAGGTTTATTTGACTAAAGAATTGAAAAAATTGGATTCTCGTCCAAGTTTTTTAAAAGTGATTCACCAATGAGAAAGGTTCTAATGTTTGTTTTTTTTGTAATTTCCAAAAGCTCTTCTTTTGTTTTAATTCCACTTTCTGAGATTAAAGGGCCTTTATGATTAACCAATGCATCATAAATATCAAAGGTTGTATCCATATCAGTTTTTAAAGTTTTAAGATTTCTATTATTAATACCGATTAAAGCTTCATCAAATTTTATAGAAATTTTTGCTTCTTCTTTTGTATGAACTTCTACAACTACTGACATACCAGTCTTTAAAGCATCTTCATATAATTGATTTGCCATTTTTTCAGTTACACCAGCGAGTATTATTAATATGGCATCAGCTCCATAACTTTTTGTAAGTGGAATTTGAAAAGGATCAATAAAAAAATCTTTACACAAAATAGGCAAATTTATATTTTCTTTAATTTTGTATACATGAGTTAGATTACCTTGAAAAAAATCTTCTTCAGTAAGAACAGATAGACAAGTAGCTTTGTTTTCATAGTATTTTTTTGCTATATCAACAGGATTATAATTTTCAATTATTACACCAGCAGAAGGGCTAGCTTTTTTAATTTCAGCAATAAGTGATATTTTATTATTAATAATATTGTTATGGATTCTTTCTTTAAAATTTAAAAAAGTTTTATTTTTACTAATTTTTTCATTTAATGATTCAATCGAGATTGTTTTTTTTAATTTATTAATTTTTTGTTTTTTTATATCAATTATTTTATTTAGTGTATTTTTAACCATTTTGAATATTTTGAAGATGTTTAAAAACGCTGCCAGTTAATATGTGTTTTCTTGCACTCTCATAAGCATTAATAAATTTATTTTCATTTTCAGAAACAATAAGTCCAGCTGCAGCATTTAAACAAACAGCTTTAGAAAAATCGTTATCTTCGCCTTTAAAGATGTCTATTATTTTATTTGCATTAAAATCAGCGCTATCACCAAGTAAGTTTTCAAATTTATCTACATTGATTTTTAAATCTTTCGGATCTATCGTAATTTCTGAAATTTGATCATCTTTTAATTGTATAACTTTAGTTTTAGCATAGGGCGATATTTCGTCTAGGCCATCTTCACTATTCACAATCCAAGCAAATTTAATATTAAGATTTTTTAATCCTTCTCCAAATATTTTAAGTAATTTTTTATCAAATACACCCACAACTTGCCTTTGCACAAGCGCTGGACTGCTTAAGGGTCCAATCATGTTAAATATAGTTCTTTTACCAATTTTTTTTCTTGTTGGTCCAACATATTTCATTGCACTATGATAATTAGGAGCAAACATAAAACCAAAATTATGTTTAGCTATTTGATTTTCTATATCCTTAGGTTCAAGATTTATTTTTATTTTTAGTTTCTCTAAAACATCGCCAGAACCACATTTAGATGAAACTGCTTTATTACCATGTTTAGCTACTTTTATACCCATACTAGATAACAGTAGAGCCGAAGCTGTTGAAATATTTAAAGTATTTTTACCATCTCCTCCCGTTCCACATGTATCTATGCAATTTTCCACTTTAACTCGTTTAGATTTATTTCTGAGAACATATACGCCACCAGCTATTTCATCAGACACTTCACCTTTATCTGATAATAATGTTAAAAAGCTATGCATTTCATCATCTGAAGCTTTACCGTTCATTATAATTTCAAATACTTTTTTACTTTCTTCAAAGTTTAAGTTTTCTCTATTTTTTAATTTTTTTAAAAATTTTTCCATTTATTTATATTTTAAGAAATTTTTTAATAATTTCATTCCTTCAGGAGTTTTAATACTTTCTGGGTGAAATTGAACTCCATGAACATTATATTTTTTATGCATTATACCCATGATTATTTTATCAAATGTTTCAGCAGTAATGATTAAATCTTTATTAAGAGTTTTTCTATCAATAATTAGGCTATGATATCTTGTTCCAGGCAATACTTTTTTAATACCTTTGAATATACCCTTACCAGTATGTTTAATAAGACTTGTTTTTCCATGCATTAATTTTTTTGCCACTATTATTTTAGAATTAAAAACTTGTCCAATGATCTGATGTCCTAAGCAAACACCTAAAATAGGAATTTTTTTATGAAAATGTTTAACAATTTTGAGGCAATTACCCGCTTGATCAGGATTACCAGGTCCTGGTGAAATTACAATTTTTTTATAATTATTTTTTTTAATTTTTTCAATTTTAATTTTATCATTTCTATGAACATCAACATTACATTTGAGCATTGAAAGATAATGGTACAAATTGTAAGTAAAGCTGTCGTAGTTATCTATTAATAAAATTTTCATTTATTTAATTTAAAGAACTTATAAGTGCTTTAGCTTTGTTGATTGTTTCTAAATATTCTCTTTCTGGAATACTGTCAGCAACTATTCCAGCACCTGACTGTATATAAAATTTATTATTTTTTATTAAAGCCGTTCTTAATGCAATACAAGTATCAAAATTTTTATTAGCTGAAAAATAACCAATTGATCCAGCATACATTTTCCTTTTAGATTTTTCTAATTCATCGATAATTTCCATTGCTCGAATTTTTGGTGCCCCTGTAACAGTGCCAGCAGGAAAACCGGCAAACATTGTATCAAGTAAAGTTTGTTTATTATCAAAGTCACCCTCAACATTTGAAACAATATGCATTACGTGTGAGTATTTTTCTATTTTAAATTTCTCAGTGACTTTAACACTATTAATTTTAGAAACTTTTCCTACATCATTTCTACCCAAATCAAGTAGCATCAAATGTTCAGACAGTTCTTTTTTATCATTTAAAAGTTGTTGCTTAAATATTTTATCTTTTTTAGCATTTGATCCACGTGGTCTAGTTCCGGCAATTGGTCTAATAGTAATTTTATTCTTTCTCAATCTTACTAATATTTCTGGACTACTACCTATTATTTGGAAGTCATTAAAATTAAAAAAAAACATAAAAGGTGAAGGATTATTGATCCTTAGTTTTTTATATATTTCCAAAGGAGATTTTGTGAGTTTTGACTCAAATCTTTGACTCAAAACTACCTGAAAAATATCACCTTTTTTTATATATTTTTTTGCTTTTAACACTATTTGTTTAAATTTTTCTTTTGAAATATTTGATTTAACTTTAATTTTTTTACTATTATTTTTTGTAAATGTTCTTCTAGATCCATTATTAAATGCTAAATTTTTTAAAAGATGAATATTCTGCAACTGTTTAAGATAATATTTTTCATAATTCTTTATTTTTTCATCCGCAAAACAATTAGATATAAAATATATCTTCTTAATTAAATTATCGTGTATAATTATTGTTTTAGGTCTTAGTAACCTTATATCGGGTATATTTAAATCATCTGCACAATTGTCTGGAACTTTTTCAATATATCGAATGATATCATATGAGAAATATCCTACCAAAAGTGAACATAGTGGAGGAATTTTTTTAGGTAAAGGAAAGTTAAAATCTTCTATAAGACTTTTTAAATATTTATAAGGCGATGCTTTAATTATCTTTTTTGTATTATTTTCAATTATATAAATTTTCTTCTTATTAAATTCCCAAATTTTATCCGGATCAGCCCCAATTATTGTATATCGACCTCTAATCCTTCTTTTTTCTACAGATTCAAAAATAAAACTATTTTTTTTAAATAGAAAATTGTCAATAATATTTTCTATAGTTTTGTTGTTTGGACAATTAGCTTTATGAAATAATATTTGGTTTTTTTTATTCTTATGTTTTTTTTTAAAATTAAATAAGTTTGTATTTATATTCATTAATCAAAATAATTTTTTACAGTTTTTAAAGCATTATAATTAATATCAATTTCATATTTATTTTTAAGATATTCATCATATGTATTGAACAATCCGTTTGATATTCTCACTCTTGATATCCTCTGATATTCTTCATATTTATTTGATGCGTCCTTTATAGAAGCATTTTCTACCTTATCAATAAAAATTAAAAAATTTTCAGCAAAATTTAAATCATGTACTACAATTATTTTTTTTTCAGGATAAGAGTAAATTTGCTGCAGAATTTCATTTTTAAGTGTTTTATTATCATTTATACTGTTTAATGAGACTTTTTCAATTTTCACATTTTTATCTTTAGAAAGTTTATCAAAATCATTTTTTGAAAAACTGTCTTGATTTATTCTACTAATAATTTCTGTCAATAATTTTCTTTTTTTAATAATTTGCAGGTTTAAAATTATATTTTTTCTAACATTTTTATTTTTTATATCACTTTGAATATTTTCGGTATTAACAAGCTCAACAAGAAAAAATTTATTCTCATTTTCTATAAGTGCAGTAGGTTCGAATTCGTCAAGTGTAAAAATATTTTTAACCAAATTTTTTGAAACATTTGGTATAGAATTTGAATTAATATCAAAACCTGATTCATTGAAAGTAAAGATTTTGCTTTTTCCTAAATTATATTCTCTTAAAATGTTATCCAATTTTTTACCTTGAATTATTTGATCGTAAATATCATCAATTTTTTTAAAAAATAAATCATTATATTCATCAGATGCTATTAATATTTTTGGATATATCTCTAATATTTTAACAGATTTATAAATCTCCTTGTAAGACTCTCTGTTATTACCATAGTAAGAAATAATTTCTTCTTCTGAAAAAATTTCCTCTTTTTTAAAAATATTGTTTAAATTTATAAGTTCTATATTTCTTTTTTGATTAATTTTATTATAAGTATCATTAATAATAAAATTGGAAGGAAATATTCCACCACCAATAAAATTTAAAAGCTGTTTCTTTTTTTCTTGTTTAGATAACTGTATTTCAAAATCTACAGCATTTAGATTTTTTGTTAGCAAAAACTTTTCATATTCAGTTCTAGAAAATTTATTTTCCCTTTTAAAATCTTTTTGATTTTTAATTAATTTACTTAATGATTCATCAGTTAGTTTAATTTCAAAATATTCATATTCCATTTCTATTAATTTATCACCGATGAAAATTGAAAGTAATTTATCAATTTCTTCAGAAGTAATTTTTCTAGTGTTTACTCCTGATGATTGTATAAAATTAACAAAATCTTGTGTTGAGAATTTATCTTTATTTATTTTTACAACTATATTTTTATTTCCACCAAAAAATGAATTACCCATCCCCCAAAAAACGAATGGGATGATCACTAGACCCAAAAGTATTTTTGCGTATATTGTTGACGAAAATTTTCTTATAGAGCTCAACATTTAATTAAAATTATTTTATTGTTATATATTCAGATAGTCTATAAATTAAATTTTATATCATGACAAATAAATTAAAGTATTTTATTGGAAATTGGAAAATGTTTGGTGATTTTAGCTCTTTTAAAATCATCCAGGAAGTAAATAAATATATTTCTAAAAGTAAAAATCTTGGTAAGAAAAAAATAGTTTTATGCGTTCCAAATACACTAATACATTTTTATAAAAAAAAACTTCGATCAAAATTAATTTCTTTAGGAGCTCAGAATTGTCATTTTCATGAAGGGTATGGAGCTTTCACGGGTTCAGTCAGTGCTACTATGTTGAAGAGATTAGGAGCAGAATATATAATTTTGGGACATTCTGAAAATAGGTTAGAAGGAGAGACAAATCAAATTATTAAAAAAAAAATTATATCATCTCTAAATCAAAAATTAAAAGTAATATTTTGTATTGGTGAAACTTTTAACGAAAAAAAAAATGGCAAAACATACTCTATACTTAGAAATCAAATAAAAAGTTCATTACAAAATAAATTTAATAAAAATAAAATTATTTTAGCCTATGAACCTGTTTGGTCTATAGGTACAAATAAAATTCCAAAAATGAATGAATTAGAAAATATTATTAAATTTATTAAAAAAGATTTTAAACTTTTTTTTAAAACCTCTAATGCTCCAAAAGTTCTATATGGAGGTTCTGTTAATCCTAAAAATATAAAATCTTTGTCTTCAATTAGTGAAATAGATGGTTTTTTAATAGGTGGAGCCTCTCAATCTTCAAAAAAATTTATTGATATAATAGAAAATTACTATAAATAGCTGTTATGGAAAATTTCATTTTAGTGATAGATATAATTTTAGCTTTATTACTTATTGTTTTAGTGCTGTTGCAAAAATCCGAAGGTGGAGCACTAGGATTGGGTGTTTCTCAAGATAGTTTTGTTTCCTCAAGATCAGCAAGCAATTTTCTAACAAAAGCAACCGCTGTGATTGCGACTCTCTTTATTATAACTAGTATTTCATTGACAATTATGTCAAAACAAAAAATTTCAAGCACATCGGTTTTAGAAATTGTTGAAGAAGAAAAAGATTCCTCTGAACCTGAAATTCCAAAGTCAGACTAATAATATACCTTTATTTCTTCCTTAAAATTTAGTATAACGTACTTCCATGGCGCGATATGTATTTGTCACTGGCGGCGTGGTCTCATCATTAGGAAAAGGTCTCTCTTCAGCTTCCTTGGCATCATTATTACAGTTAAGAGGTTTTAAAGTAAGAGTTAGAAAGTTGGATCCATATTTAAATGTAGATCCAGGAACAATGAATCCATTTCAGCATGGTGAAGTTTTTGTTACCGACGATGGAGCAGAAACTGATTTGGATATAGGTCACTACGAAAGGTTTACTGGAATTTCAGCAACTCAATCAGATAATATTACTACAGGAGGAATTTATAGTGACATTATAAAAAAAGAAAGAAGAGGAGATTTTTTAGGAGGTACAGTTCAAGTAGTTCCACATGTTACAGATCGTATAAAAAAATTTATATCCTCTGATGTTAAAAATGAAGATTTTATTATTTGTGAAATTGGAGGAACAGTAGGAGATATTGAAAGTTTACCTTTCCTTGAAGCAATTAGACAATTTTCTAACGATATAGGAAAAAATAATAGTTTATTTATTCATCTGACATTAGTTCCTTATTTAAAAGCCTCAGGAGAATTAAAAACAAAACCAACTCAACATTCTGTTAAAGAGTTAAGAAGTTTAGGAATTCAGCCTGATATAATAATTTGCAGATCAGAAAGAGAAATTCCAAAAGCAGAGAGAAAAAAAATATCTTTATTTTGCAATGTTCTCATAGAAAATGTTATTGAAACCGTTGATGTAAGAACTATATATGAAGCTCCAATTAGTTTTCATAAAGAAAAACTGGACGATAGAGTTCTTTCACATTTCAATATTAAAAGTAAAAAATCACCTGATCTTAGTAAATGGAAAAATATTACTTCTAAGATTTTGAATCCAAAGAAAGATGTAAATATAGGAATCATAGGTAAATACGTTAATCTTAAAGATGCATATAAATCTCTAGATGAGGCTTTAATTCATGGAGGTATATCAAATAACGTTAAAGTTAATTTAAAAAGAATTGATTCAGAAAATATAAAACCTGAAAAGATAAAACTTCTATTAAAAAATGTCTCAGGTGTATTAATTCCAGGAGGTTTTGGTAAAAGAGGCAGTGAAGGTAAAATTGCTGCCATAAAATACGCAAGATTGAATCATATACCTTTCTTTGGAATTTGTTTTGGGATGCAAATGGCTATTATAGAAGCTGCAAGAAATTTATTGAATATTAAAAATGCCTCTACAAGCGAATTTGGGAATAATTGTACACCTGTTGTAGGTTTGTTAGAAGAATGGCAAAAAGGAAAAAAAAAAATTAAGGGAAGTGAAAAAAATTTGGGAGGAACAATGCGATTGGGTTTATATGATGCTGTATTAAAAAATAATTCTTTAATATCAAAAATATACCCTGAAAAGAAAATTAAAGAACGACATAGACATAGATATGAAGTTAATATTAAATATAAAAAAGATTTTGAAAAAAAAGGTTTGATTTTTTCTGCTTTATCACCAGACGGTATGCTTCCAGAAATAATAGAATTAAATAACCACCCATGGTTTGTTGGCGTTCAGTTTCATCCTGAATTTAAATCTAGACCCTTTACTCCACATCCATTATTTTCCTCTTTTATTAAAGCTGCAGAAATAAACAGGAGAAAAAATTAATGGTAAATAAATCTGTAAAATGTGGAAAATTAAATATTTCTAATACGAATCCGTTTACTTTAATAGCAGGACCATGCCAATTGGAAAACGAAAAACATGCCTTAGAAGTAGCAAATGAACTAAAAAAAATTACCGAAAAGTTGGGTATAGGTCTTATTTATAAAACATCATTCGATAAAGCTAATAGAACTAGTCTAAAAGGTATAAGAGGAGCTGGTCTTGAAAAATCTTTACCAGTTTTTGAAAAAATTAGAAAAGATTTGGGGGTACCAGTTTTAACAGATGTTCATACAGCAGAGCAGTGTGAAATTGTTTCAAAACATGTAGATGTTTTACAGATACCGGCTTTTTTATGTAGACAAACAGATTTATTAATTGCTGCTGCCAAAACCGGAAAAGTTATAAATGTAAAGAAAGGTCAATTTTTAGCTCCATGGGACATGGTGAATGTAACAAAAAAAATTGAAGACTCGGGAAATAAAAATATTTTGGTTACTGAGAGAGGAGCGAGTTTTGGTTATAACACTTTAGTATCTGACATGAGATCTTTACCTATTATGGCAAAAAATGGTTATCCAGTAGTTTTTGATGCAACACATTCTGTTCAACAACCTGGGGGAATGGGTAACAAAAGCGGAGGCCAAAGGGAATTTGTTGAGTATCTTGCTCGAGCCGCTATCGCTGTTGGAGTTGCCGCAGTTTTTATGGAAACCCACCCTGATCCAGACAACGCACCATCTGATGGACCTAACATGGTTCCATTATCAAAGATGCCTAGCTTGTTAAGCCAACTTGTTCAAATTGATAAATTAATAAAGAATGGCAAAAATTAAAAATATCAAAGCCCGGCAGGTTTTTGATAGCAGAGGTATTCCAACTGTAGAAGCGGAAATATATTCAGACAGCGGACATAATGCTTCAGCTATAGTTCCTTCAGGTGCATCAACAGGAACTTACGAAGCATTTGAATTAAGAGATAAAGAAAATAAAAAATATCTTGGCAAAAGTGTTTTTAAAGCGATTGAGAATATAAATACTCTAATAGCAAAATCTTTAAAAGGTATTAATACTGATAATCAAAATAAAATAGATAAAATTTTAATAGATTTAGATGGTACAGAACATAAGAAAAAAATTGGAGCTAATTCAATTTTAGCTGTTTCCTTAGCTGCTTGCAAACTAGCTGCGATTGAAAAAAATGTCTCTTTATTTAAACATTTAGGAAATTCTAAAAGTTCACAATTACCCGTTCCTCTTTTAAATATTATAAATGGAGGTGTTCATGCAAAGAATAATTTAGATATTCAAGAATTCATGATTCGCCCAGACAAAGCAAAATCATTCACTGAATCTATGAGAATGAGTTTTTTAGTAATTCAAAATTTAAAATCAATGCTTGATAATACTAATGTAGGAGATGAGGGAGGTTTTGCTCCCAATCTTCAAAGCAACGAAGAAGCTATTAAAATAATAGTAAAAGCAATTGAAAAATCAGATTTTAAGCCAGGTGAAGATATATCAATCTGCTTAGATGTAGCCGCAAATGAATTAAATAAGCAAAAAACGATGGAATACTATTCTAAGTTAATAAAAGAATATCCAATTAAGTCTATAGAAGACCCATTTAGTGAAGATGATTGGGAGTCTTGGAAAAAAATGACAAAAAATACAAATATTCAAATTGTTGGTGATGATTTATTTGCTACTAATATAAAGAGATTAGAAAGAGGTGTTAAGGAAAAATCTGCAAATACAATATTAGTTAAATTAAATCAAATTGGCACAGTTACTGAAACTTTAAATGTAATAAACTTTGCCCATAAGAATGGATTTAAAACTATCATTTCACACAGATCTGGCGATACAGAAGATACTTTTATTGCTGATTTGGCTGTAGCGACAAATTCTTCTCAAATAAAAACAGGATCTTTAGCCAGATCTGAAAGAGTGGCTAAATACAATCGTTTATTAAGGATAGAAGATGAACTTGGAAATTCAGCAAAAATAGCTAAAGTTTAAATATATGAGATTTTTAGAAATAATTAATAGAAAAAAATTTGCCTTAATAAGTGTCTTTTTATTTCTTTATGTAATACTCAATCTTTTAGATGGTGAAAGAGGCCTCATTTCATATTATGAAAAACAAACATTAATAAAAGATCTTGCAACTGAAAAAAAATCTCTTGAAAATCAACTATCTTTAATTGAGAAAAAAAATAATTTATTAACTGGTACTGTAGATATAGATTATTTAGAAACTTTATATAGAGAAAAATTTATGGTTGGAAAAAAGGGTGAGAAAATTTTTATAAAAGAATAAATATGAAGCCAAGACATCCTGAAAAAGTTAATAATCCAATAAGTCCAATAAAAAAAAAACCAGACTGGATAAGAACAAGAATTTTGGATACTCAAAATTATTTTAAAACAAAAGAAATAATTAATAAAAAAAAATTATATACTGTATGCCAAGAGGCTAGTTGTCCTAATATTTCTGAATGTTGGAGTAAAAGACATGCTACTTTTATGATTATGGGAGATACATGTACACGAGCATGTAGTTTTTGTAATGTAAAAACTGGTATACCTTCAAATTTGGATCCTTTTGAACCAGTTAAAATAGCTCAAGCTACAAAAGAGTTAAATTTAAGACATGTAGTTATTACATCAGTAGATCGCGATGATCTTGATGATGGTGGAGCTGATCATTTTTCTAAAGTAATATTTGAAACAAGAAAAGTTAACAAAGATACTACTATTGAAGTTTTAACACCTGATTTTTTAAGAAAAGGTGAAGCTTATAAAAAGGTTGTTGATTCCAACCCTGATGTTTTTAATCATAATATAGAAACTGTTCCTAGCTTATACAGGGCTGTAAGACCTGGCTCACGTTATTTTGATTCTGTTAATTTATTAAAATCTGCAAAAGAAATTAACAAAAAAATATTTACTAAATCTGGCATTATGCTTGGACTTGGAGAAACTAAAGAGGAGATAGTTCAAGTAATGGATGATTTATTATCTGCGAATGTAGATTTTCTAACTATAGGTCAGTATCTTCAGCCTACAGTAAAACATTTTCCATTAAATCGTTACGTACATCCCGATGAATTTAAAGAATTAAAAGATTTGGCATTATCAAAAGGCTTTTTAATTGTTGCTTCTTCTCCTCTCACAAGATCTTCTTATCATGCTGATGAAGATTTTTCTAAAATGAAGAAATTAAGGGAAAAGCAAGCTAAATGCCATCCGCTTCAATAAAAAAAGAAATACCTTGTTCAAAAGAAGATTTAATCAAAATGGTTCTTGATATTGAAAAATACCCTGAATTCGTACCTTGGTGCCTTAACGGTAAAATTTATAGTAAAAATGATAAGGGTGATAAAGTTGAAATTACCGCTGATCTTAAAATTGGAAAAAGTTTTTTTAATGAGACGTATAAAAGTTTTGTTATCTATGAAAAATCCTCCGATTCAATTCAAGTAACAAATATAAATGGTCCTTTAAAACATTTAGAAAATAAATGGTATTTTAAAGAAAAGGGTGAAAACAGCGAAGTTAATTTTCATGTTGATTTTGAATTAAAAAATAAAATTTTAAATATGTTAATGATTAAATCTTTTGATATTGGATTGAAAAAAATAGCAGACGCTTTCGAAAAAAGAGCTGTAGAGCTATTTAAGAGCAGATAAAATTAACTTTAAAGATTTATTAACAGTTATTTTTTGAATATAAGAACGTCCTTTATTTTCAAACAAATATTTTTTAGAACTAATTTTAGTCCCTTTTTTAATACCAATAAAAACTAAACCTACTGGTTTTTTCGTAGTGCCACCGCTAGGTCCAGCTATACCTGTTATTGAAATTGATATGTTAGATTTTCCTATTTTGTAAACATTTTTAACCATAGCTCTACAAACCTGCTCACTCACTGATCCATATTCGCTTATGATTTTTTTTGGTACTTTTAGAACTTTAATTTTAGATTGATTAGAATAAACAACTAAAGAAATATTAAAAACTTTAGAAGATCCATCAACGGAAGTAATAGCACTTGAAAGCAAACCGCCGGTGCAAGATTCAGCAATAGATATTTTTAATTTTTTTTTAATTAATTTCTTAATTATTTTTTTTGCCAGTTGAGTCATTTTTCTAACCACCTAAAAAGATAAATATTATACTTAAGATTACAATTGAATAAATGCTAGCCACAATATCATCAAGCATAATTCCTAAAGATCCTTTAACATTATTATCTACATAGCTAATAGGAAAAGGTTTCCATATATCAAATAATCTAAATAATATGAAAGCAGATATGCAGTAGTATATTGTAGGAAGAGGGTAAAGAGTTTCGTATACAGGAATAGCCAAGAGAGTTAAAAATTGACCAATCACTTCATCAATAACAATTTCTTTAGGATCATCAGATTGAAATTCATCAAAAGAATTATTTATTGCAATAAAGGAATATAAAAAAATTATTAAAATAATTAAAAATAAAACAGAATAACTAAAAAAAGAAATTAGTATAAAAAATAAAAAACATGTTAATAATGAAGCAAAAGTACCAGGAGC